>JAEUQD010000661.1 GCA_016789925.1 Bryobacterales bacterium
CATGTCGAAATAACTGGCATTTCAGAGCTGGATATGATAATATCCCATTTCGATCATGTCACCCTACTACCTTTTGAGCTTGCCCGCCATCCTGCTGCTGGCTGGCGCGGCCATTCCCGCCGACGCTCCCTCCGGCTTCAAATCAACCGACAAGGCTTATTACGCCTCACCCGACCAGATCAATTTCGTCCGTCCCGGATTGGTAGTTACCATCACCGGGGCTGAAATCGCGTCCGACGGGACGATCCGCGCCCGCCTTCGGATGGCGGATCCGCGGAATGTACCTCTCGATCGCGAAGGCATCACGACACCCGGTCCGGTTTCGCTGAGCTTTCTGATCGGCTATATTCCCGCCGATCAAACGCAGTACGTTTCCTACATCACGCGGTCGCGGACGGGCGGCGGACGGACCGTGCAGCAGGCCACCGGAGAAAACAACGGAACGTGGCAGAAGACGGCCGACGGCGAGTATACCTATACCTTCTTTAATAAGGCTCCGTCGACCATTGACCGGTCGGCGACCCACACGGTGGGGGTGTACGGTTCGCGCAACTTGACCGAGTTCGACATGGGAACCAGCCGTGACGATGCGTTCTTTAACTTCGTACCGGCGGGCGGGGCGGTGACGAAGGTGCGCGATGTGGTGCGCACTTCCACCTGCAACAAGTGCCACGACCAACTGGCCTTCCACGGCAGCAACCGGCGCAGTGTGGAAGTCTGCAACCTGTGCCATACGCAGCAGACACCGGACCCAGTAAGCGGCAACACGACCGATTTCAAGGTGATGATTCATAAGATTCACCGCGGTGCATCGCTCCCGAGCGTAGTGGCCAAGAAGCCGTATGTTGTGGCCGGGCGGGACTATTCGACGGTGGTGAATCCGTCACCGGCGCAGGCGTGTGTCGTGTGTCACGAACCCAGGAGCGTCTCCGGCGCGGCCCAGGCGGACAATTGGTTCACGGCACCCTCGCGGGAAGCGTGCGGTTCCTGTCACGACAACGTCAACTTCGCGACGGGCGAAGGGCATCCGCTGCCGCAGGTGAGCGACAATCAGTGCTCGAACTGCCATACGCCCAAAGGGGAACTGGACTTCGACGCTTCGATTCAGGGTGCGCATACGGTGCCCACCGAGTCGG
This sequence comes from Bryobacterales bacterium, assembly GCA_016789925.1. Lineage (GTDB taxonomy): Bacteria > Acidobacteriota > Terriglobia > Bryobacterales > Bryobacteraceae > JADLDI01. Next base: position 1,137 of record JAEUQD010000661.1, read on the forward strand.
CGATGCTGGGCGGCGTCCGGTTCACGATCGAGAAAGTAGAAGACGTCGGCCCCGGAAAGAAACCCACGGTCACCTTTACGGTAAAGGACAAGGAAGGCAAGGGCATCCCGTTGTCGCAGATGACGAATACGCGGCTCTACATGGCCGGGTCGACGGTCGACATTCCGTCCTACGTTCGGGAAGACGCTTTGCGTGCCGATGGTCCTGGTGACGGCCGCTACTACTGGACATTCCAGGCGGCAATGCCGCCGGACGCGACTGGCACGTGGCAATTCGGCATTGAAGGCTACCGGAACACGATTCTGCTACCGGGAACGGTAAGGCAGCGGACGGTCCGCGATGTGGGCGCCAACAAGGTGGTATACGCGGCCATCGACGGGGGCCAGCCGCAGCCAAGGCGGACCATCGTCTCAACGGCAAAGTGCAACGCCTGCCACTATTCGATCAGCTTCCATGGCGGGAACCGCAACACGGTGGAACAGTGCACGTTCTGCCACAACCCGAACCTCACGGAAGGGGCGCAGCGGGAAAGCTGGAACTTCTCGAACATGATCCACCGCTACCACGAAGAAGTGCGTTACCCCGGCAACCTGAATAACTGCGCGCAGTGCCATGTGAACGATTCCCAGTCGCTGCCGGTGGCGCAGGGTCTGTTGAACGTCCAGAACGGCATGGCGCCGATTGCGTCGGTGCCGCCGACCACGAACGCCTGCACTTCGTGCCACAATACGCCCACCGCCTGGCGGCATGCCGTCGCCAATACGACGACCCTGGGAGAAAGCTGCGTGGTCTGCCACGGCCGGACTGCGGACGCGGCAGTCAGCAAGGTGCACGCCCAGTAGGAGCGGTTACCACCCGACCTTGAGCGCCATCTGTAAGATGCGGGGATCGCCATCCGTGGAGGTGATCCTCCCGAAGTTGGGGTTTGTCAGACCCGTGACCGGCAGCGACATATGGGTCGCATTCCACAGATTGAACGCCTCGAAGCGGTATTCGAAGGTGCCCTTCTCACCGAAGAAGGGGAGCCGCCAGCCCTTCGCCAGCGAAACGTCCATGTTCGCGAAACCGGGTCCAATCAGGACATTGCGCCCCAACGTGCCATAAGTATTGGGCGCGGGATTGGCAAACCGCGCTTTGTCGAAATAGGCGTTCAGCCGAGCACCTTTGGAGCGGCCCGAATCGAGGACTGGGTACCCTTCGCCCACCAGGTCGGCAAGCGCGGACCCCGCCCCGGCGACGGCATTGTTGGCGGCGCCGACTCCGAACGGCCGGCCGGCCTGCAACGTCAGGATGCCGCTCAGCCGCCAGTTGCCCAGCACCGCATCGGCGATAGTTCCGTTGGGGAGACGCGGCAGGTCCCACACAAAGCTATTGACGAACCGATGATTCCGGCTGAGGTTGGAGTTCCCGCGGAGAAAGAAGAAGTCAAACGGATTGTTGATGCCGTAGCTTCCTCCAAAACCGTTGCGGGAGACATAGTCGAGGAACTTCGACCAAGTGTAGGCGGCGCTCACGGTGAAGCCCCTGGCGTAGCGTTTGTCGACGGACACCTGGAGCGCGTGGTAACTCGAATTGAGGCCGTGCATCCAACGGTAGATCGTTTGGAAATCCTTCACGGGCCGCCGTTCGTTCACCGTCGCCCGGTTCTGGGCAAGTGTCAAACTCGTGTTGTAAATGGGGGCGTTCTGGTCATAGAGACTGGTGAGATGCGTGCCTTTGGTTCCGACGTAGCCCACTCGAACCACCGTCGTTCGGGCCAATTCGCGTTCCACCGTCAAGCTCCAGTTCTGCATGTAAGGCGTGACAAACTTCTTGTCCAAGACCATGGTGTAGAGCGGGGTCGGGTAGGGTACATCCTTGTTGGCGGCGCTCGCCGGAAAGATGTTGTCGCTCTCACGGCCGCGGAAGGGATTGTCGAACGAGCCGTCCGGATACTCGACGCTGTAGCTGAAGGGCGTCACATTGTTGGCATCGTTCTGGGCATTTAGGGACGGGCCGTCATAGAAGACAGCGTAGCCGCCACGGACGCTCGTCTTGCCGTTGCCGAACGGATCCCATGCAAAGCCGATACGCGGGGCGAAGTTGTTGCGGTCGGGGTCGGCAACCACGCGGCCGAAGGTGTCGCCGCCGCCGTAGCCGGCCGGTTTGGCGTCACCGCGATAGAAAAGGCCGGGCAGGGCGTTCTTATAGATCTTCGACCGGATGCCGGCGCGATTGGCGGCGAGGTCGAAGGTCTGGTTGCGGTCGAGTGTGTCGGCAAACAGCGAATATGGCTCATATCGGATGCCGAAGTTTAAAGTCAGGCCGGGACGAACGCGCCAGGTATCGCCGAAATACCACCCGGTCTGCGTACCACGCCGTTCCTCGAATTCGCCGCTGTTCTGCGTGAAGAACGAGAAGCCGCCAAGCAGAAAGTCCGCTCTATCGAAACCGATCTGGTTGCCGAAACCGGTGACGTGCCCGTCAAACTGAAACTGTCCCGAGCTATGGAAGAGCGTGTTGTTGTTGAAGCGCTTCCGCACGACGTTCATGCCCCAGACGAGGCTATGGTTGCCCTTCGACATCGTCCAGTCATGTTGCAGTTCGATACTGCCACGGCCGAAACGGATGGCGTGCAGCGGGCGATTGAAGCTCACGCCGCTGCCGGTCATCGTGATGTCGATATGGTTACCCATCGGCTTGAGGTTAACCCCGAGGTCGGCCGTTGTGTAGGGGAAATCGGTGGCGATGTTGGCGATCTGGTGCGCACCCGTGACTTGCGTATGCACGACGGTGGTCGCGTTCTTGATCCAGGTGTGCCCCAGCGTTGCGCTGCGAGAATCGCGGTAGCCGCCGTAGCGGGCCGCGTGGATATTGTCCTTGGGTGAACTGAACGGCTGGTTGCCGTCGCTTTCGAAAACTCGAAAGACAAAGCTGTGCTTGTCGCTATGGATGTAATCCAGTTTGCCGATGCCCTGCAAGCCGTTTTCCGGCTGCGAGATGGTGTAGCGGACGAATCCTTCGGAGTCGGGAAGCGGTGAGAACGACAGGAGCTTGACGGCCGCCGGGGAAAAGCGGCTGGCCGGAATCGTGTTATTCGGGAACCGCTGGCCGTTGGTGAGCGGATCGAACAACCCGATACTGTTGGCGGAAAAATCGCCACGCCGCTCGGCGGCAGTCAGGGTCAAGTCCCTATTGTCGCCGGCCGCCGCGCGAATGGTCAGCTTCTGATAGCCCGCGAATCCAAATAGTTTGTTCTTGATGAACGGGCCGCCCAAGGTGAAGCCGAACTGGTTGCGTTTCAGCAGGTCGCGCTGGCGCGAGAAGAAGTTCGTCGCGTTCAACTCGGTGTTCCGGACAAACCAGAAGACATCGCCATGCAGGCTATTGGTCCCGGACTTGGTGACAACGTTCAAAGCTCCGCCCGACAGGCCGCCGTGTTCCACTCCCATGTTGCTGGTCTGGGCGCTGAACTCCTGGACTGCGTTGGGAAAAGGAAAGTCCAGATTGTTGTTCATCATGTCGTCCATGTTGGTGCCGCCGTCCAAGGTGAACCGGACGTTGTTGTTACGCGACCCGTTGACCGTGATTTCCTTCTGGCCCTTGGGCCGGTAGGCGCTGCCGCCGACGTCTCCGGAGTTGTTCGCCGCACCGGAAGCGACGCCGGGCGCCAGCAACACCAGGTCCGCCGGATTCCGCCCGTTGAGTGGCAATTCGACGACGCGTTTCTGGTCCACCGTGTGGTTCAGCGTGGCGGCCCGCGTGTCCACCGTTGCCGCCGTGGCGTCCACAGTCACCGTTTCGAGTACGTTGCCGATATCGAGGGCTGCGTCGGCACGGATATTCTCGTTTGCCTGTACCAAAATGCCGCGGCGCTCGGACTTGCGGAATCCGGCGTGATCGACGGTCAAGTTGTAGGTGCCCACCGGCAAAAGGGGAAATACGTAGCCGCCACTATTATCGGTGGTCCCGGTGCGCGTCTGGGCGGTGGCAGTATTGACAACGGTCACCACCGCTCCGGCCACGACGGCTGCTTGCGCATCGGTCACCCTGCCGAAGATCGAACCCGTGTCGCGAGCCTGCCCGTAGAGCAGACTGGTAATCAATAGTCCCGCCGCGGACATCCAGCAGAACGTTCGAGTGGATACATTCCGATTCATCTGGTCGAACTCCTAGCAGTTTGTGGTTCCGGATTCCAGCCCCCGGATTGAGTGCCTTAGTATTAATTAAATTGCGAGAAATGTCCACCCCTGTTTAAACGCAGGAAATATTAAATATAGACAATATGTCCCTGCCGCCGTGTAAAGTGAAAGCCGGCGGATGTGGCAATATATACTGGCGGGGAATAACAATGGATATTCACGTTCGCCTGTCGGCAGCGGCCATCCGTTGGCTCTACATCACGGTGATCATGGCCGACCTGCTGTTCATCTTGATGACGGCTGCGGCGGGCCTCGATGTCTCGTTCATCCCGGACGCTCTCCTGCTGCAGTGCGATCTCAGGAGGGAAGGAGTGCTTTCAGCCTGGTACTCGAGCGTTTTGCTGCTGGTGAACTCGATGGCCTGCATGTTCGTCATGTCTCGGCGCCAGGAAAGGTCGTGGCGCGGAACCTGGCTGGTGGTGGCTCTGGGGCTCTTGATGCTGTCGGCGGATGAGACGGCGGAACTCCACGAGAGACTGGGAGTGAAGATCGATCATCTCGGGTTTGGCGCGGGATACGTGCCATCGAAAGCCCCGGTGTTCAACTGGCTGATGCCGGCCATTCCGATTGCGGTGGTGTTTGGGTGGGCCTTGGTGGTGGCCTCTCGCTTCTGGGCCGAGACTCACCCGAGGAGCCGGAGGCTGGCGCTGGCAGGGCTGGCTTGCTGGGTTGGAGTACTCGTGACCGAATTCGTCGAGTCCCAGATGGTCCGCCAGGGTATGCGGCGCTCGCTCCAAGCGATGACGGAGGAGGGCCTGGAACTGGCTGGCTCAACGCTGTTTCTGATCGCGTTTCTCGAGTATTTGCGGGCGTCCTCCCAGTCACCCTCTGCGATTGTTTCTGGTGCGGATGAAGGGACTTGAACCCCCACTCCCTCGCGGGAACCAGATCCTAAGTCTGGCGCGTCTGCCAATTTCGCCACATCCGCCTGAAGGCGCGAACATCCATAGCATACCATCCCATGTTCTACTGATTTGTGATGGCTGAAGGATCGCCGGCACAGCGTTTCAAGTGCACCAATTGCTCCGCCGACATGGAGTTCGATCCGGCCTCGGGTGGACTGAAATGCCCTTATTGCGGCACTGCCGAAGCCGTCGTCGAGCAGCCGGCGAAAGCCGTCTCAGAGAATCCCATCGACCAGGTGGACCCGACGCGGTTCGGCAAGCTGTCGGACAAGGCACTCCAGGTGGAATGCTCGACTTGCGGCTCGATCGTCGGATTCGAACCGCCGGAAGTCGCCGGTTCCTGCCCGTTTTGTGCCGCGAAGATCGTGATGCAGGCCAAATCGGCTGACCCGCTGATTTCCCCAGACGCCTTATTGCCGTTCTCCGTACCGAAGGACAACGCATCGGGACAGGTGCGGCAATGGCTCGCATCCCGGTGGTTCGCCCCCAGCGACCTGAACAAACTCGCGCAGCCGGACGGCTTGAGTGGGATGTATCTGCCATTCTGGACGTTTGATGCCGAGGCGCTGACCACCTACAGTGGCGAACGGGGCGAGTATTACTACGAGACCGAGTACATTCTGGTCCGCGACGCCAACGGGCGGGAGTCGCGCCAGCCGCGGCAGGTGCGACACACGCGCTGGTATCCCACTTCCGGGCGCGTCGAGAACTCCTTTGACGACATTCTCATTCCGGCAACGAAGTCTGTGGACCGCGGCAAGCTGGAAGCACTTGACCCGTGGGATCTGCCTTCGCTGCGGCCCTACGAACCCGCCTATCTGGCCGGGTTCAAAGCCCAGCGCTACCAGGCGGAACTGCCGGAAGCCTTCGAGTCGGCAAAAGGCCGGATGGAGGCGGCCATTCGCCAGACGGTGCTGCGCGACATCGGCGGCGACGAGCAGCGCATCCACAGCATGACGCCGCAATACTCGAACATCACGTTCAAGCATCTGCTGCTGCCGGTCTGGCTGGGGGCATACCGCTATCAAGGAAAGGTTTACCAGGTGCTGGTGAACGCGCGGACGGGCGAGGTGCAGGGCGAACGGCCTTACAGCGCGGGCAAGATCGCGTTGGCGGTCATCGCGGCGATTATTCTGCTAATTGTGATTTTCGCGATTAGCCGCTAGGGCCGTGGGGTGATTTCGAGGAGGTCGGCAAAGACGCCGCCGGCCGACACGGCCACGGGCAGAGCGCGATTTCCACGATCCGCCGGCCAAGCGAATTTCACCTGGGAGAACCCTTCCCAATGCGGATAAGGCGTAATCTGACGCTGCTTGAACTCTTGGCCGTCGACATAGAGTTGGACGGCCGTCTCCGCACCTAATCCGTTGACGAGGAGCGTGACCGGTTCGCCTTTCTTGAACGGTGCGGGCGGCGAGGCGGCTACGGGTGCGCTCCGCGCAATGGTGACATCGACGGGCGCGGATTCCTTGCCGCCCGTTATCAACCGCAGTTGCGCCGCCCCCGGCTTCGCCCCTGGCGGAACCTGAAACACCACCCGTCCTTCCGACACCATCACTAATGGACAGGCGACGCCACCGAGGGTGACGCTGACTCCGCCCAACTCCGTTGGCAATTTCACAGGCTGCGCGAGTTTGGCGAACTGCACCGGCCAGCTGATGCCCGGAGCGACCTCCTGTTTCGCGGACAGTCCCGACCCCGTAAGCGACACAAGGAGCCCCGGCGTCAGCAGACCTCCGGGCGCCGCCGCGCCGAGTGCAGGAGTGACACTCATGGCCGAAACCCAGGGCGCAGGTCCGGGACTGGCACTGGCCACCGGCAGGCCGACAAACAGCCCGTGCTCCAAGGTCAGTTCGCCTTCGGCGCCAATCTGGGCGCCGGCAAACACCATCGGTCGCGCTGTAATACCCATGTTGATTAGTGTCGGCTGCGGCCGCGACGACAGGACACCCGCTCCCGTGAAGCCGAGCAAATAGGCGTTCTGCGCCAGCAGGTGCACCGAGCCCGCGTTGGTGTGCAGGCGTTCGGAGAGATAGGCGTTGCCGCCGCCATCCGCCTTCAGATATCCGACGGCCCCAGCGAGATTTGCGGCAGCCGGGTTGAACTCGAACGAATTTGACCCGGTGAGTTCGACGATATGGAATACACCGTTCCAGGAAATGGTGGAAGTGTCGGGCGCGCGCCTCACCATCACGAACAGCCCGGCAGCGGGGTTCCTGGGCACGCCGACGAGCACTTCGCCGCCGGCGGAAACCAACATATCCTTCACGCCGGCCGCATAGCCGAAAGTAGCAGGAAACTCGAGCGTCCCGGTCCCGTTAGCGGCGACTTTGTACGTCCCGGCTTCAGCCGTAAACCGCCGGTTGACGTCGTCGATATAAGCGGCATGCGCCACCATCGAGATCTGGCTGAGCGCGCCTTCGCCGTCGGCGGTGAACTCGAGATAGCCGCTGGTCATTCCGTCCACCTTACCGTTGTGGAACTGAAGCAGGCCGCCAGCGTAGTTGCCCTTGAGCATAGGCGCGGTGTCGCCGGTGCGGACGCCGACCCAGAGATCAAAAAGGCCGGCCGTTGGCGAGGTTCCCACCATCACCGGACTCTCGCTGGTGCCGTACAGTTCGATGCCGCCCGGCGCGAGGAGCGCGGGACCGCGGCGCGGCATTTTGTCGTCGACACGTAGAGCGCCACTCACGGTTCTCGCCGCGCCTTTGGAAACGGTCAGATGGGCAAACCGATAGTCGCCGGATTGGCCCGCGACAACGGCCGCAAAACAGAACAACAGGAGCGATGTCTTCAACGGTTCACGCCTGGCTCATCGGGCAT
>JAEUQD010000719.1 GCA_016789925.1 Bryobacterales bacterium
GGATTGTGGCGGTGCAACTGCAATACCAGCCACCGGAATGGCTGACACCGGGGGCGGGCGTGATGGCGAGGCTATTGGTTGTGGCCGGGGGAATGTCGCTGGCGGGGGCCGGGATCGGCGCCTGGGTGGGGCTGCACAGCGGATCGGCCCGGCTGGCCAAACAGGTGACGCGGACGGGCTTTTTACTGGTATTTCTGCTGTCGGTGCTTACCGGGCGGCAATCCGGCGGCGTGTGGCGCTGGCTGTTCAGCTACGGCGGCGGCGCGCTGGCGGGCGCCGTTGGATTTGCAATGTCGTGGTTGAGCGCAAAGCATACGCGTTATAGTGGAGCTTTCAAGGAATGAAACTCTTCTCTCAGTCTCCCTGCCGGGTCGATATGGCCGGCGGCACGCTGGATATCTGGCCCTTGTATCTCTATCATCAGCCGGCGTTCACGGTAAACTTTGCCGTGTCGCGCTACACCAGCTGCCTGATTGAGACCCGTGAGGATGCGCGCATTGTCCTGCGGTCGCGCGATCTGGGGGCGGAAGAAAGCTTCGACTCGTTGGACGCTCTGCTGACAGCACGTCCCAAACTGTCGCTGCACGCCTGGTTGCTGCGGTTCTTCCGACCGTCCACTGGACTGGTGATGGAGACGAATTCGGAAGCGCCGGCGGGTGCGGGCATCTCGGGATCGTCGTCGCTGATGATCACCGCCGGGGCGGCGTTGAACCGGCTGTGTGGCGCCGGCTTTTCCTTGGAAAAGCTGCGCGAAGTAGTGCAGAACATCGAGTCGCAAATCATTCGTGTGCCGACAGGATCGCAGGATTACTATCCGGCGATGTACGGCGGATTGTCGGCGATGGAGTTATCTGCCGCGGGCGTGAAGCGGCAGGCGCTCGAGGTGGACCTCAACGATTTCAATTCGCGCATTGTGCTGGCCTATACCGGTATTCCACGAAATTCTGGCATCAATAACTGGGAAGTGATGAAGGCCAACATCAACGGCGAAAAGAAGGTGCAGAAAAACTTCGACCAGATCGCGGCGATCGCGACCGCGATGCGGAGCGCGGTAGAGAAATCGGATTGGGCGGAAGCTGGCCGGTTGCTGCGCGCCGAATGGGAACACCGGCGCAAGAACATCCCGACAATTTCCACCGAACTGATCGACCGGATGGTGAGCGTTACCAGACGCATCGGCGCGACCGGCGCAAAGGTGTGTGGCGCGGGGGGCGGCGGTTGTGTGTTCTTCCTCGTGGAGCCGGACGCCAAGTCTCGCGTGAGCGCCGCCATCGAAAAGTTGGGCGCCGTGGTGCTGGACGTGACGGTGGCTCCCCGAGGAGTGAAAGTACAGGTAACGCGCTAGCGTTTGCCGCGCGTCTGCTGCGTGTTCGAGATCGCGACAGCAGCCTTGACAGCCTGCGGAATCCAACGCAGGCGTCGTATCCAGGTTTGCTGGGTGGCCGAAGCTCGTTTGTAACCCCAGGCGTCATAGATCAGGCGTCCGGCCGGCACTGCGATGTTCATCGCAAGAAACACCGGTTTATTGATTTGCCCCGGCTTGCAGCCAGGCAGTTTGAGAACAGCCATCGGCCCGTCACAGGCCAGCAGCGGGTTCGATTCAATGGCGCCGCGGCGCAAAGCGCCCTGCGTGCTTCGCCAGTCGGCATAGGCCAGCGCAGCCCAGGTCCCGTACCACGCGTAGGTATCCCAAGAGCGGAGTGGCGCGGAGGCCGTAGAAGGCTCCTGCCATTTGTAAGGTTGCAGATATCCGTCGGAGCCCAGTACGAATGGTTTCCGATCGATGGAATGCCAAATTTGCGGATTGTCTTCCGCGGACAAGGCCGGAACCAGAAAGGCTGGCAAAAACAGCGCGGCGATCCCAAATCCGGCGATACGACGATGACACATTAGACACCTCCCGTGTCAGTACGAACCAAACTGAAGTGGGTGCGCGGCAGCAGCGAGTGAATCGAAGAGGAAAGAGGTACCCACCCGTTCACGAGATTCGGGGTGAGGCCGAAAGTGTTGACGAAGCGAATTTTGTAAGATGCTGAAAATAAGGGAAAAATAAATTTCAATTCGTTGTGAATTGCCATTTTTCGCCGAGGCGAAAATACGGTGAAGGATGAAAACGTGCTCGAAGGTGAGGCGGATTCGATGGTCGGGCCGGTGCGGGTGAGTGGGGGTATCCGGTGTTCGAGGCAGGGGGCCGGAACTCGGGTACAGCGGGCAAGGGGAAATTTTTAAGTGACAGAAACTACTAGGTTAACCCGGGAAGGTTTTCGAAGGAATTGCCATTTTTCGCCGAGGCGAAAATACGGAGAAGAGCTGGAAACCAGGAGAGCCAGGAGTAAGGAGTCGGAATCGCGGGAGGCCGGGGACGGGAGTCGGATACAGAAGAAGGCGGAAGCAGGAAGGGCGGGCGCATTCGGGGATGTCTGGCGGGAATCGAAACCGCGGGACGGGGGCCGAGTGGTGACGTTAAGGCAGTCGTCCGGCGTTGG
>JAEUQD010000720.1 GCA_016789925.1 Bryobacterales bacterium
GGCGAGGCCGCTGGCGCCGTAGCGGTCTACCGTTTGGAAACCGAACCCGAATCCGAGTCCGTTGGTGGAGTGCAAGGTGCCCGATTGATTGGTGGTCATGAGTTGGGCGGTGCGCGGGGCGAGGATGCGGACGCCGTTGAGTGTGCCGCCGTTGCGGATCATTTCGAGGAAGGTGGCGTAGTCGCGGGCGGTGGAGGTGAGTCCGGCGCCGCCGGCGAAGCTGCGGCGCGGCCCGTCGACGTAAGATCCTTGTCCCTTAGAGCCTTCGGGGGCGCGGACCGCTTTGCCGTCGTTGCCGGTATAGTAGACGGCGGCGAGGCGGTCGCGTTCGGCGGGGGGGACGAAGAAGCGGGTGTCTTTCATGCCGAGCGGATCGGTGATGCGGGTGCGGATGAATTCAGCCAGTGACACGCCCGAAGCCTTCTCGACGACGCAGCCGAGGATGTCGGTGTTGTAGCCGTAGACGTAAGCCTCGCCGGGCTGGGCGACGAACGGCAGCGTGCCGAGCCGTTCCATGGTGTCGCAGATAGGCTCGTTCTTGTCGGCGGTATACCAGCCATTGCCGGCGGCGGGTCCGAGGCCCTTGGCTTCGTAGCGGGTGGCGATGTCGACCTCGCGGCCGTAGGAGATGCCGGCGGTGTGAGTGAGGAGGTCGCGGATGGTGATTTCGCGTTTGGCGGGGAGGATTTTCACGCCGGTGGCGTCTTTCACGACGACGGTGGTTTTCTTGAAGGTGGGGATGAAATTGCCGACGGGCTCGTTGATGCCGATCTTGCCGTCTTCGACCAGGGCGAGGATGGCGGCGCTGGTGATGGCCTTGGTTTGGGAGGCGATGCGGAAGAGGGTATTCATCTGCATCTTGCGGTTGGCCTCTTTGTCGGCCCAGCCGGTGGCGCGTTCGTAGACGGGCTTGCCGTCCTGAAGGACGAGGGCCACGGCGCCGGCGACCTTGCCCTGCTGGGCGTATTGATCCAGGAGCCCGTCGACCCGCGCGAGGCGGTCCTTTGAAAACGAGAGTGTGCCGGTTTGCCCGGCGGCCGAACCCACTAATAGTCCAACTGCCAGGAAAACCGCGACCGGTGCTTGTTTCACCATACGCGCCCGATGTTAGCATGCCCGTCCGTAAGGCGGTGTATACTGAAAGAGGTCGTGAACAGCAGGTCGGCGCAAGCCGACTTTTTTATTGGTGTAAGGACGGATGAATCACGCGCTAGTGGACAAGGTGATCGAAATCGTCGAGCACGCCGGACGGCAGAGTGGAATTGAGGCCGTGGAAGTAAAGTGGGCCGGGGCCGGCGGGAGCCGTCTACTGCGGATTTATATTGACAAGCCCGAGGGCGTAACGCACGCCGATTGTGAAATGATTTCCGAATCTGTCAGCAACGTTTTGGACGCCGAAGACCTGGTGCCGGGGGGGCGGTATACGCTGGAAGTCAGCTCTCCGGGCGTCGAGCGGAAATTGACGCGTCCGCGGGACTTTGAGCGGTTCACCGGGCAAAAGATCAAGGTGGTTTTGAAGGAAGCGGTGGAGAATCGGAAGGTTTGGGACGGAAAGCTGGCTAGCTTCGCGGAAGGCAGGATCACCCTTCAGCCTGAGCGGGGCGAGCCGGTCCAGTTCCCGTTGGAACTGGTTGAGCGGGCCAATCTCAAATTCGAGTGGTAAATCCGGAAAGACAGTAACAGACGAGGTAACCAACGCTTGGCATCTATCCATCAGTCCATTGAAATTCTCGGTAAAGAAAAAGGGATCGATCCGCAGGTCATTCTGGACGCGGTCAAGGACGCGCTCGTGGTGGCGGCGCGCAAGCATTTCCGCACGAACGAAGACATGTCGGTGGATTTCGACACCAAGGGTGGAATCCAGTTGTCTCTGATCAAGCGCGTGGTGGAAACGGTTGCCGACCCGGTGAACGAACTCACGCTGGAACAGGCAATCAAGATCGACCCGAAGGCCCAGGTGGGCGGCGAAGTGCGGATCGCGAAGAATGCGGATGCGCTGGGCCGCATATCAGCACAAACGGCCAAGCAGGTGATTTTGCAGAAGGTCCGCGAGGCGGAGCGGGAGACGATCTATTCGGAGTTCTCGGGGCGTGTGGGCGAACTGGTGAACTGCATCGTCAAGCGGTTGGAAGCACAGGACATGGTTGTGGACCTCGGGAAGACGGAAGCGCGGCTGCCGAAGAAGGAGCAGTCGAAGCTGGAGTCGTTTTCGGTGGGCGACCGGATGCGGTGCGTTATCAAGAGTGTCGAGAAGTCGGGCAAGAACGCGGGCGTGATCGTGTCGCGCGCCGATGCGCAGCTTGTCGTGCGGCTGTTTGAGCAGGAAGTGCCCGAGATTTACGACAATACCGTCGTGATCAAGGGCTGTGCGCGCGAAGCGGGCGAACGGACGAAGATTGCGGTGTGGAGCCGCGACCGGGACGTCGACAGCGTGGGCGCCTGCGTCGGGATGAAGGGGATGCGCGTGCAGTCGATCATTCGCGAACTGCGCGGCGAGAAGATCGATATTATTGAATTTTCCGAGGATGCGGTGGCCTTCGCGACGCATGCTCTCAGCCCTGCCAAGATCTCCCGGGTGGCCATCGTGAACCCGCTCGACCGCCACATGGAAGTGATCGTCGACGATTCTCAGCTTTCCCTGGCGATCGGGAAGAAGGGGCAGAATGTCCGGCTCGCGGCGAAGCTGCTCGGCTGGCGGATCGATATCAAGAGCGAGGAAGAGAAGCGGCA
>JAEUQD010000729.1 GCA_016789925.1 Bryobacterales bacterium
GTTTACCGCGGATGGCCCCCAGGGCACCCAAGAGGTGCATCCGCGTGAGTCGATCAAAACGTGGGCGAGCGAGATAAATGAGATGCTCGAAGCGGTGGAACTCTGGGATGAGATTCTGACGCGGGACAGCCGCGCATTGCGGAAGAAGATCACTTGGGGGGAGGCTGGGGTCTGCTACGCCGCCCATGGGCGGATTAGCGTGATTGCGCGGGTGGGGACGAGGGAATATGGCCTCTTCAGAACCGGAGAAGTCATCGCCCCGGCGCGGATCTTCCTTCAGGAGCGAATCAACAGCAAACTGGCAGCCCTTGGCGTTGACGTTCGGCTGATTCGCAGTCACCCTTCCCCCGAAAGCCCATTCGCGCTTTATCAGGTGCCGCGCTCACTACTGGGCGCGATCTGGCTGCAATTTGCCGGCGGTGTCTGCGGCGGCCGGAAGTACCGCCGATGCGACGCCGAAGACTGCGGAAACTGGTTTGAGGTCGCCGGCGGACGCGACCGTTCGGCGCGCTCCGACAAACGCTTTTGCTCGCCCGCCTGCAAGGTGCGAATTCACTACCGGAAACGTCATCCGACGAAGCCGCGTTAGCAATCCGTTAGCAAATCGGCGTTTTGAGGGGTTTGTCGAGGGCTTCCGGGAGAGTTCGTTTTCCCCGTAAGTTATTGAAATGGCGGAGAGGGAGGGATTCGAACCCTCGGTAGACTTTAAAGGCCTACGACGGTTTAGCAAACCGCTGCTTTCGACCACTCAGCCACCTCTCCCGCTTTAACTCGCTTGATTGCAATGAGTTATGGTCGTTGCCACTTCATTATACTGCAACCGTCTTGTTCCGCTCAACTCTCTCTCCCCCCAATCCCCCCGATCCCTGATCCACGCTATAGTTCTACCAATGACTCCGCGGCGGTTGCAGCAACACTGGGACAAACTCGGAAAAGAGGACGCCATGTGGGCGATCCTCACCGACAGCAATCGAAAAGGTGGACGGTGGACACCCGAGGAGTTCTTCGCGGAGGGCCGCAACGAAATTGCCGCGGTAATGGAGTACCTGCGCAAGCACGGCGCCCCTCCGCGCTTCCGGCATGCTTTGGACTTCGGCTGCGGAATCGGTCGATTGAGCCAGGCTCTGGCGGACTATTGCGAGACGGTCACCGGCCTCGATATCGCTCCGTCAATGGTCGAATCCGCTCAAAAGTGGAACCGCCACGGAGAACGCTGCCGCTATCTGGTCAATGGCACACCGGACCTCCGGCAACTGCCCGATCAATCATTCGATCTTATCTACTCCAACATCGTCCTCCAACATATGCCCACGGCCATGAGCTGGGCGTATTTAGGAGAATTTGTGCGCGTTCTCATGCCCGGAGGCTTGCTCTGTTTTCAGATTCCCAGTGAGCCTTCCGGAACGCTCATTGGGCTGCTCTTGCGTATCTTGCCCGTCCCCGTCGTGCGGTTGATCCGAAAAATGGACATGTACGGAACAACGCCAGAGCGAGTGAAAGCGATCGTGGAAGCGGCCGGCGCCAGCATTATCGATACGCAATCGGATACGGCCGCGGGACCGCACTGGAAGAGTTTTCGCTATCTCGCCCTGAAGCCGGGGAAAGCCTGGCTATAGCTGGCACAGGTGGGCAAATCGGCTATTTGCGGCGGAATGTGGCTAGGTATTGGCGGTTCGGGGTGAAGGGGCCGGTCGACACGAGTTCAAAGCCGTTGGCTTCGATTTCCTTGATGACGTCCTTCTCGTCGAGACGGATGTGTTTGGGGTCGCGGAAGCCTTCCTTGTAGAAGTCGACGATGACGAGACGGCCGTCGGGTTTGAGGCCGGAGCGGATGCCGGCGAGCATCTGTTCGGGATAGTCGAAGTGGTGGTAGACGTCGAGGACCAGGGTGACATCGATGGAAGCGGGCGGGAGCTTGGGGTCTTTGTCCGTACCATGGATGAACTCGACGTTACTGAGCTGCTTGGAGGCGGCGTTGGCCTTAGCGCGGGCAAGGAAGTCGGGGAAGATGTCTTCGGCGATGATCTTACCGTTGGGTCCGACTCCTTCGTGGAGATAGGGGAGCATGAAGCCGACGCCGGTCCCGATGTCGGTGACGGTCATACCGGGAGAGAGCTTTAATTGGGCGACGAGGTCGCGGGGCTTTTGGGTTTGTTCGCGATCGTGGGCGGAGAGCGACTGGGCGACGCGGGCGCGGGCTTCTTCGGTACGGTAGCCGGTGTTGGCGTAGTCGGCAACCTGGGCAGTGAGGCCCAAGCAGAAGAGGGTGGGCAGCAAGCGGAAGATCATAAGCGCTCCATAGGCATGACAAGTGGCGGTTCGGTCAGGAAATCGAGAGCTTCCATCTGGACGACGGCTTCGCGGACGTCGTGTTCGGCGGTGGGCTCGAGGGTGATGACGAAGGGGAGGTCCTTTTTCGAGTCGGAGGGGAGCTGGAGGACGGCGTCGAGGCTGATCTTCTTGGCGGCGAGGATGGAGGCGAGGGCGGCGATGATGCCGGGGCGGTCCTTGACGCGGAAGCGGAGGTACCAGGGACGGACCTGCTGGGCGATGGGAATAGGGCAATATTCGCCGAGGCGGGCGTGGGCGAAGGGGGAAACGCGTTCAGGGCTGCCGTTGCGGATTTCGCGCGCAACGCGCATCAGGTCGCTGACAACCGCAACACCGGTAGGATGAGCGCCGGCGCCGCGGCCGTAGTAGAAGGTGTCGCCTCCGTAATGGCCCTTTACCCAAACCGCGTTGTAGGAACCCTGGACACTGGCAAGAATGGCATCCAGGGGAATGAGCGCGGGGCGGACAGAAAGGAGGAGGCCCGGAGCGCTCAGCCGGGCCGCGCAAATCAGCCGGATGGTGTGGCCGAGTTTGTGAGCGTACTGAAAATCAATGGGACTGATGCGGCGGATGCCCTCGGTGTAGATATCGGGCGGCGTGATCTGCTCGCCGAAAGCGAGCGCGGAGAGGATGGCGAGTTTGGAGCGGGCATCCCAACCGTCGATGTCGGCGGAAGGATCGGCTTCGGCGAAGCCCAGGCGCTGGGCCTCCGCGAGCACATCGGCAAAGGGAGTGCTCTTCTTCTCGACCTCCGTGAGAATGTAGTTGCAGGTTCCGTTCAGGATGCCGTAGAGCGCCTCGATCCGGTCACCGGAAATGCCTTCGCGCAGGACGGCATGAATCGGGATGCCGCCGGCGACGGAGGCTTCCATGGCAAGGTTGACGCCCGCGTTGACGGCTTGCTCGTAGAGGCCGGCGCCGCGGAGCGCCATGAGTTCCTTGTTGGCGGTGACCACCGACTTGCCGTTGCGGATAGCAGCTTCAAGCAGTTGGCTGGCGTCAGCGGTTCCCCCGATGAGTTCGGCGACGATGTCGATTTCTGGGTCGGCGACCACGTCCTGCCAAGAGGTGGTCCGGCGGACCTCGCCGAGGGCGGC
>JAEUQD010000740.1 GCA_016789925.1 Bryobacterales bacterium
GCTGGGGGAGAAGGCGTTCGGCGGTAAACGCTATGCGACGCGGCGCGACGCGCGCGACGTGGCGCTGAACATCTTCCCGTTCCTGCGGGGAGCGCTGGCGACGCATCGCCGGTCGATTGGCCACTTCGCCGATACGCCGGACGTGCTGCAGTTCATCAACTCGAATTGGGCGCCCTCGCTGGCGGCGCTGGGCACCTCGTGTCCGGACCACTTTATCCGCACGCGGATCGCGCCGCTGTATGTGGACTGGAATCCGGAGACGAGTTCCGTTCGCGAGTTGGAGACGGCGATTGAAGACGGGCTCGTGGCCTACACCGAGAGGTACACCCGCTACTACGAGGCCAACAAAGAAAAGTCGTCGCCGGCGCTGCGCGACCCGAATCCGAGCGTGGTGCTCATTCCGGGCGTGGGCATGTTCAGCTTCGGACGCAGCAAGAAGGAAGCGCGCATCACGGGCGAATTCTATGCCAATGCCATCCACGTGATGGCGGGCGCGACGGCGCTGGAAGACGCGGCGTCGGAAGATCCGATCGTGCCGCAGGCGCGGCAGCCGGAGCGCAGCCCCGAGTTTACGCGCTTCCATAACTATGTGGCGCTGCCGCCGCGGGAAGCGTTCCGCATCGAGTATTGGGCGCTGGAAGAAGCGAAACTGCAGCGGATGCCGGCGGAGAAGGATTTCGCGAGGCGCATCTTCCTGGTGATCGGCGGGGGCAGCGGAATTGGCCGCGCGGTGGCGCACCGGCTGGCGGCGCTCGAAGCGCATGTGATGGTGGCGGACCGCAATGAGGAGTCGGCACGGACCGTGCGCGATACGTGCGGGACCATCGGCGGGAAGGAATCGGCGGCCGCGTGCTATGCGGACCTGACGGTGCGCGACTCGCTGCGGTTGGCGTTGGAAGCGACGGTGAAGCAGTTTGGCGGCGTGGACGGCGTGATCAACACCGCCGCGCTGTCGCTGGGTCCGTTGAAGCCGGGGCAGCTTCCGGAAGACCAGTGGCGGACGATGCTGGAGGTGAACCTGACCAGCAACTTTGTGCTGGCCGACGTGGTCAAGCCGGTGTTGTTCAAGCAGGACCTGCCGGCGGCGATCGTGTTGACGAGTTCGGCCAACGCGGTGGT
Source organism: Bryobacterales bacterium (assembly GCA_016789925.1). GTDB lineage: Bacteria > Acidobacteriota > Terriglobia > Bryobacterales > Bryobacteraceae > JADLDI01. Next base: position 1,120 of record JAEUQD010000740.1, read on the forward strand.
GTCGAAGTCAGGAAGCGAGAGCTACGACATCTCGAAGGCGGGCGTGAATCACCTCATTCGCGAACTGGCCGTGGGGATGGCGCCGCTGGTGCGCGTGAACGGCGTGGCGCCGGCGACGGTGGTGGAGGGCTCAGAGATGTTCCCGCACGACCGCGTGGTGTTTTCGCTGCGCAAGTACGGCTTGCCGGCGGGCGACACCGAATCGACGGAAGTGCTGCGGGAGCGGCTGGCCACGTTCTACGCGTCGCGCAGCCTGACGAAGCTGGCGGTACGGCCGGAGAACTGCGCCGAGGCGATCTTGTGGCTGGCGAGCGAACGGAGTTCGCGGACGACGGGTCACGTGATTCCGGTGGACGGCGGGTTAGTCGAGGCGTTCCTTCGGTAGGCCGGTTGGAATGGTGAGCATCACGCATCTGGCGAACTGATGCGTGATGTGACATCATGCGGGTGTGCGGACAACTTTGGAACTCGACGATGATGTGGTGGCTTACGCCAAGGAACTTGCCCAGCAGCGGGGGCTAACCCTCGGGCAGATGCTGTCGGAACTGGCCCGAAAGTCGTTGGTGGGCGCGGGTGCTGGGAAGGTTAGGAACGGTGTAAAGTTGTTTACGCCGAAACCTGGCGTGAAAAGGCCAGACTTGTTCACGGTCAATGCGCTGCGGGACGAACAATGAGTGTCGCCCTCCTGGACGTTAACGTGCTGGTGGCGCTGTTCGACCCGGCGCACTTACAGCATGACGCGGCGCACGAGTGGTTCGGACGCCATCGGAAGCGCGGATGGGCGACTTGTGCGATCACCATCAATGGCTGCATCCGAGTCCTGAGCAACCCCGCTTATCCCACTGTCGAGGCGACGCCGAGCGAGGTGGCGAGCCGATTGCGAAGCTTGATGTCGACGCCAGATCACCACTTCTGGAGTGACTCCGTGGCACTCACGGATGAGACGCTCTTCCGAGCACCGATGATCGCCAGTCACCACCAAGTCACCGACGTATACCTGCTAGGGTTGGCCGTAAGTAACCATGGAGTGTTAGCGACGTTTGACCGGTCGATCGCCGGGAAGGCGGTCGTGGGTTCGCACTCCGGGAGCGTGGTTGTGATTCGCGCGTGACGCGCGCACGCTCACGCGCGGTTGGGGGCGAAGGACGAATCGGTTAGAGTCGAAGGGATGAAGAAGCTTTGGTGGGACTGGCGGGAGCGCGCCATCATCGCTTTGCTGTTCGCCGCCTGCCTGGTGCTGGCATTCCTGCAATATCGTTGGGCCGGGGAATTGAGCCGCGCGGAAGCGCAGCGCCTTTTTGCCAGCGCCGCGGGGCGTCTGGAACAGCTCACACGGGCGTTCGATACGGAACTCGGGCGGAGTGTCATGGATTTCATCCCATCGGGCGAGGAAGTGGAGAGGTTAGGACCGGTGAGGGCGAACGAGGAACGCTTCCGGGCCGCCAGTCAGCGCCTGGATCGTCCTGTGTTTCGAAAGATCGCCGCGGCTGTGCCGGACAAGGAACGCAAGCTCCAATTCCTGGAAGCCAACGTGGCAGAACAACGCTTTCTCCCCGGTGAGTGGCCCGAGGCGGAGGAGTGGCAGGATCTGCGGGATCGCCTGCAGGGCGTGGCCCACGGGGAGTCGCCGCGAGGGACGATCGTCAGCCCTGCCTCGGCCCTCATGGAAGTCCCCGTTTTTGGTCCGGACCAGGAATTGGAGTGGATGATCTTCGAACTCGACACCGCCTACGCAACGGCGACCTGGCTGCCTGAGTTGGTACAAATCTACCTGAATCCCGAAGGGGAGGAGAGCTTTGAGGTGGAAGTAGTCTGGCGAACCAACCCGTCACGGTCCGTCGATGGCACGACCCCGGTGAAGGCTAACTTCAAGCCCGACGCCGAAGCTTCGCTCTTTCCGATTCGCTTTTTGCGGGGCCGTAAGCCGGAGGGGCGCTGGTTGATCGGTGTCACTCATCGGGAGGGTTCTATCGACGCGGCGGTGCTTTCCGCGAGGACGCGTAATCTGGGGGTCGCATTTCTGTTGCTGGCGCTGATCGCGACGGCGGGCGCCACGTTGTTGCGGTACACGCAGCAGGCGCGGCGGCTGGCGCTGGCGCAGTATCAATTCTTCGCCGGCATCTCACACGAACTGCGAACGCCGCTCACGGTGATTCAAGGCGCCGGACACAATCTCCTCAGCGGAGTTGTAAAGGATGAGGCGCAGCGTGAGACTTATGTCCGGGCCATCGTCAAGCAGTCGGCGCAATTGAACGAAATGGTCGATCAGGTACTCTCCTACAACGCCACACAGCGTGCGCCGCGGCCCGCGGATTCGGGTTCGACGCTGTTGAATGTCGCCGTGAGTGAGGCCATTGAATCGGCGGCGATCGAACTGGAACAAAGCGGGCGCTCGGTGGACGTCGACATGCCGCCCGATTTGCCGCCTGTGCGGGGTGACCAGAGTTCATTGCGCCGCGTCCTCGGAAATTTGATACTGAACGCGGTCCGGCATGGCGGTGGTCCAGTGAGAGTCATGGCGACCCGCTCAGGACCCATGGTGCAGATTCAAGTGGCTGATAGCGGCGACGGGATTCCCGCGGAGGAGTTGCAGCACGTGTTTGAGCCCTTTTTCCGCGGCGAGCGCGCGCGCACCGGACGAACGCGTGGTACGGGCCTGGGGCTGAGTCTCGTCAAGGAGACTGTCGAGAGCATTGGAGGCGGCGTGGCAGTGGAGTCGAAGGTGGGGAAAGGGACC
>JAEUQD010000814.1 GCA_016789925.1 Bryobacterales bacterium
CCCAACGGATTCGCCGATGCGCTACCTCTCTCTTTTGCTGGGCTGCGCGGCCCTCCTTCCGGCCGCCGAACCCCTGCGAATTCTGGACCTTACCACCAGCGTCACGAAAGTCGACTTCCGCGACCCGGCGGAACTGGCCGCGCGCAAGGCGGCGCTGGGCTACAACGCTGAGCATCTCGACATCATGGGCATGGCTGCCGGCCTCAACGACGAGCATTTCTTCTTCGCGTCGGAAGTGGCCGGCAAGCAGAACCCCGATTATCTGCGCCGGTACGTGCCCGAAGCCAAGAAACGCGGCATTAAGATCTTTATTTACTTCAATGTGCACTGGTACACGATGGGGTTTGCGGAAAAGCACCCGGATTGGCGCCAGATCCGCGAAGACGGTACTCCGGTCGATAAGGTCTACGACACCGGGGCCGACTTCTGCGTGAATTCACCCTGGCGGAAATGGTGTTTCCAGATCCTGCGTGATTTGGCCAAGTACAAGATCGATGGGATTTTCTACGACGGTCCGATCTACCGCCCCGACTCCTGCTACTGCTCGCACTGTCAAGCCAAGTACAAAGCCCGCTACGGCAAACCGTTGCCTTCGAAGAAAGTGCGCCAGGGCCGCGATTTTGAACAGTTGATTCAGTTCCAGGCCGATTCGCTGACGGACTTCCTGCGCGATTCCCGCGCGGTGCTGGCCGAGGTTCTGCCGGGTACGCAGCTTTATATGAATGGCGGGGTGCGCGGCGGCAATTGGGCCACGGCCCGGCTGAACCGGGTTCTCGTGAAAGAGCAGGATCTGCTGGGCAGCGAGGGCGGTTTCATTTCCGGCGATCTGACACGTGTCCCCCTGTGGAAGCCGGGGTTGACGGCGCGGTTGCTGGAAACGCAGGCCGGCGGCAAACCGACCGTGATCTTCTCAGCTGCCGGCCACAAACCCTGGACGTTTTCGATTCTGCCGGCGCCCGAATTGCGGCTGCTCTATGCCGATACCATCGCCAACGCGGCCAGCGTCTGGTTTGGCATCACGCCGTTTGAGTTCGACCAGCCGGAGATGGACACCCTCGCCGAGATGAACCGGTTTGTGGCGCGTAACGGCTCCTACTACCAGAACACGCGGTCCGAGGCGAAAATCGCCCTCGTCTGGTCCGACACGACGGCGAATTTCTACGCCGGGGCCGATGCGCAGATGATCGACATCAACAAGGTGCCGAACCGCAGCGCGGTCGGCAACCTGGACGCCGAGTTTAACGGCATCGCCGACGCGCTTATCCGGGCCCAGACGCCGTTTGACGTGATCGATGACGAGACGCTCGAGCGGGAGCCTCTCAGCCGGTATGAAGCGATCTTTCTGCCGAACGTGGCCTGCATGAGCGACAAGGCGGCGGCGCGCCTGCGAGAGTACTTGAGCAACGGCGGCAACCTGGTGGCAACGTTCGAAACATCGCTCTATGATGAAACCGGGATCCGGCGGAAGAATTTCGCGCTGGCCGGGCTGTTCGGCGTGGACAGCGCCAACCGGATTGTCGGGCCCACCCAGTGGGACTTTATGAAGCCGATGGCGAAGAGTAAGCTGACCGATGGGATCGGGCGCGAACTGATTCCCACGTCGCACTACCGTCTGCTGACCAAACCCACGTCGGCTCAAGTGCTCTGGCAGTTCACCGAGCCGCTGAAAGGCCGCTACGACGGCGTACCGCCGCTGTCCAACGATCCGGCGTTGACGATCGCCCGCACGGGGAAGGGTTCGGTCCTGTATGCCGCCGGCGACTTCGGCGGCACGATTGCCACCTTCCATACGCCGGAGTTGATGGCGCTCATCACCAACGCCGCCCGCCAGTTTGCGGCGCGCCCATTCGAGCTTCACGGCGCCCCGTCATCAGTGGAAGTGGTGTGGCGCTCGCAGGGCGCAAGCCGCCTGCTCCATCTGGTGAACTTCACCGGAGAGATGACGCGGCCCATCCAAACCATCGTTCCCCTCACGAATCTGCGGGTGACGCTTCACCCGGATGTGAAACCGAAGTCGGTCCGCTCGTTGATGCGGCCCGGCACAATCCCGATTACCAGGAATGCGCGCGGCCAGGCTGAGCTTACCGTGCCCCGCGTCGACGAATATGAAGTGCTCGTCATCGAGCAATAGGAGATTAGATTATGGACCGCAGATCGTTCATCGCCGCATCCGCCGCCGCTTCCACCGCACTGGGCGCAACCGCCCGGCCCGCGATTCTGGGCGGCAGCAAACTTCGTACCGCCGCTTGGCCGTCGTGGCCCGTCTGGGACCAGCGGGAAGAGAAGGCGATCGCCAAGACGCTGGCCTCCGGTCACTGGTTCCGGGGCAGCGGCAAAAATGTCGCTGAGTTTGAAGCGCAATATGCCGCGCTCACAGGGGCCAAGGGCTGCCTGGCGACCGCCAACGGCACCAGTGCGCTGCTGACGTCGCTGGGCGCCATGGGCGTGGGCGCAGGCGACGAAGTGATTGTCACTCCCTACACGTTTGTCGCGAGCATCAACGTCATCCTGATGATGAACGCGATGCCCGTCTTTGTCGACACGGACCGCGAGACGTTCCAGATCGACGCCAAAAAGATCGCGGCCGCGATTACCGACCGCACGACGGCCATCATGCCCGTGCACATCGGCGGCAGCCCCGCAGACCTCGACACGGTGCTGAAGGTAGCGGCGAGTAAGAACATCCCCGTGCTGGAAGACGCCTGTCAGGCGCACCTCGGCGAATGGCGCGGCAAGAAGGTCGGTACGCTGGGCGCGGCGGGCTGCTTCTCGTTCCAGGCGTCGAAGAACCTGAACTCCGGCGAGGGCGGGGCCATCCTGACCAATGACATGGACCTGCTCGAGAAGTGCTACGCCTTCCACAACAACAGCCGCGGCCGCAAGAATACCGGCTACGACTTTGCGTATATCGCCCGCGGGGCCAACCTGCGGATGACGGAATTCCAGGGCGCGCTGCTCACGGCCCAGATGACGCGCCTCGAGGAACAGGCTAAGCGGCGCGACCAGAACGCGGCTTACCTCACCTCGATGCTGAAGGAAATCCCCGGCGTCAAGCCCGCCCGCATGTACGACGGCTGCACCCGCAATGCCTATCACCTCTACATGTTCCGCTACGATAAGGAGAAGTTCGGCGGTCTGGACCGCGCACTTTTCCTGAAGGCGATGGCGGCGGAAGGCATCCCCGCGTCGCCCGGTTATGGTCCGCTGAACAAGGAGCCGTTCCTCAAATACACGCTCCAGTCCCGCGGTTACCAGCGGATTTACAGCCCGAAGGAGATCGCGAACTGGCACGAGCGCAACCACTGTCCGGAGAACGACCAACTCTGCCAGGAAGCGGTGTGGCTGACGCAGAACATGCTCATCGGCGAACGCTCGGATATGGAACAGGTGGCCGAAGCGGTGCGGAGGATTCACGCGCATGCCGCCGCCATCGCGAGGGCCTGAGCTCGCATGCGCGCCATTCTACTTCTGGGAGTTCTGCTCATGACTCACGACGCCGCCGGGCAATGGCGGATTGTCACGCTCGATCCGGGCCATTTTCACGCCGCGCTCATCCAAAAGGAAGCGCTGGCGGATCTGGCCCCCCAAGCCTATGTGTATGCCCCGCTGGGTCCCGATCTGTCGGCCCATCTCAACCGCATTGCCGGGTTTAACGCCCGAAAGGACAAGCCTACCCACTGGACCACGCGCATCTACGCGGGCGCGGACTACTGGGAGCGCCTGCTGGCTGAAAAGCCGGGCGACCTCGTGGTGCTGTCCGGACGCAACAAGGGGAAGATTGACCGCATCGATCAACTGGCCCGGTTGGGGCTCCACGTCCTGGGCGACAAGCCCTGGATCATCGAGCCCGAGGATCTGCCGAAGCTCGAAGCCGCCCTCGCCCACGCGAAACAAAAGAACGTCGCCGTGTTCGATGGCATGACGCAGCGCTACGAGATCTCCTGCATTCTGCAAAAGGAACTGGTGAACGCGCCCGGCGTGTACGGGTCGCAACTGCCCGGCACTCTCGACGAGCCCGGCGTGTATATGGAGAGCGTCCACTTCCTGCTCAAGCTCGTCGCCGGCGCTCCTAACCTGCGCCCGGCGTGGTTCTTCGACATCCGCCAGCAGGGCGAAGGGCTCACCGACGTCGGCACGCATCTGGTCGACCTCGTGCAGTGGACGCTGTCGCCCGGCAAGCCGGTGGATTACCGCAAGGACATCGAAGTGGTCCGCGGCAGCCGCTGGCCGACCCTGTTAACCCTCGCGCAGTACCAACGGGTGACGGGCGTGCCTGCCTTCCCGGACTACCTCGCCGAGGTGAAGCCCGACGGCTTGCACTACTTCTGCAACAACCGCGTCGAGTACAAGCTGCGCGGCACCCACGTCCGCCTCGACGTCAAGTGGGACTACGAAGCCGCGCCCGGCACGTCCGACACCGAACTCGCCATCTTCCGCGGCTCGCTGGCGCGCGTGGATGTTCGCCAGGGCAAGGCCGAAAACTTCAAACCGGAAGTGTTCGTGGTGCCCAACCGCGCGGAAGACAAAGCGAAGGTGGGCGCCGCTCTCCAAGCGAAGCTGGCAGCCTTGGGCGGCGAGTGGCCCGGGTTGGGCATGGAAGACCGCGGGGCCGAATTCCATGTCACGATTCCCGAAACATTCCGCATCGGGCACGAAGCCCACTTCGCCATTCTGACGGGCAAGTTTCTCGAGTACGCCAAAACGCCCGCCGCCACGCCGGATTGGGAAACCCCCTACATGCTGGCCAAATACTACGTGACCACGCAGGGGGTGGCCCAGGCCCGCAAGTCCGGCAGCGGCAAACCGACCGATTAGGAGGGTTTTTCTGTGACACTGCGCTTGCGATTGGCCGCCGCGGCGGCGATGCTGGTGGCGATGAGTTGTTCCACTCCCACCACCGCGCCGCCCGCGGCGCAAGGCCCCACGGATCTGTAGAAGGAGAACAAGTTT
>JAEUQD010000911.1 GCA_016789925.1 Bryobacterales bacterium
CGCCAGCGAGACCTTGAAGGCCATCCAGTCGTTCACCTACGAAGAGGAGCCGGACCCGGCGCCCGATGTGCAGAACGAACCCAAATCTCCCGTGGAATCAACACCACGGGACGCAAAACCGGAGCCCGGCACGTCGCCGGCAGCCTCCCCAAGGCCACCGGACCTTGCCGGAACGTCCGAAAACGCTTCCGCTAAGGTGGTGAACAACTAAAATCCTTTAACCTTCACCGCTAGGGGTACACTCGACGTGTGTCTATACCTCTTAGAAAAGGATTGCTATGCTGAACGCCCCAGATGATCCCGCCGACCTGGTCGAGCTTCGCCGTCTCCTGCGCGAAGAACATGCCCCGGCTTCCCCGGCCCAGGAAATCCTCGTCGACGACATGGCGTACTGCCTCTGGAGAGCACGCCGCCTCCAGGCAGCCCTCGCTGCCGCCGATCCCACCGATCTCGAGGCCACTGCCAAGCTCCAGGACCTTGTCACCACCGCCACCGAGAACTACCGCTTGGCTCTACAGTCCTTCACCATGGTCCGCGACCTCCGTGCCGCCCGCTCCTAAACCCCTAAACCCGTCGCCGAGCCGTTCTCCGGCGCCGCGCCGTAGAGTATAATCTTGCGAAGCCCGCTCCGTTGCGGACGTGAAGACTCAGGGGAGGCCTATGCGCAGACTGCTGCTTGCGTTCGTTTATTGCCTGACGACGATGTTCGCACAGGTAGAATCCACAACGTCCATCACCGGGACGGTCGCCGATCAACTGGGAGCCGTGTTTCCCGGGGCCAACGTCAAACTCACCAATCAGGACACCGGTGCGGCCCGCGACACCGTCACCAACAGCGAAGGCGTCTATTCGTTCCAATCGCTCCAGGCCGGCCGGTACACCATCGTGGTCACAGCGCAGGGCTTTCGCACAACCACCATCCGCGACCGTGTCGTACAGACGGCGCAGCCGGCTCACGTCGACATCAAACTCGAGTTGGGTTCTACCACCGAACAAGTCACCGTATCCGCCGCCGGTGCCGAACTGGTCAACACGGCCTCGGCCGAAGTCACCGGAAGCATCACGCCGGAACTGGTGCAGAACATTCCGCTGGGACGCGGCAACGTCTTTGACCTGCTCCAACTGACCCCCGGTGTCGTACCGCAGAACGCGGGCCAGAATCTGTCGTTCGCCGCCCGCTCGCTCAACTTTGTCGAGGCCGGCAACACGTTCCAGTCCTCCGGCGCCTTTATCGCGGGTAACCGCGACTCCGGCAGCAACATTTCCGTGGACGGGTCGAACGTTCAGATCCCGGTCTATGGCCAGGCGACCCAACTCCAGTCCCGCGCCAGCGTGAACGAGGTGCGTGTCCAGGCCTCCAGCATGAGCGCCGAGTTCGGCAACGGCGTGGCGGCCGTCAACTTTATCACCAAGAGTGGCGCCAACAGCTTCCACGGTGAACTCTTCGAATATTTCCGCAACAACCATCTGGACGCCAACAGCTACCTGAACAACGAAGCGGGTCGAACGCTTCAGCCCTACACCCAGAACCAGTTCGGTGGCGCCATAGGCGGCCCCATTGTGAAGAATAAGTTGCTGTTCTTCGGCAATTACGAGGGCTTCCGCGTCGTCCAGCGCCAGCAGCAGTTCGCTGCCGTGCCCGACGAGAACCTCAGGAACGGGGACTTCTCGGGCTACCGTCCGCCGGGACCGGGAGGGACGTTCCTGCCGACCCCGATTATCTACAATCCCTACGACGTCGATTCGCAGACCGGATTGCGCCGGCCATTCCCCGGTAACCGCATTCCGATGGGCGCAACGACCCTCTGTGCGCCCCGGCCGACTTGCGTCGACCCGGTCACCAAGACCTACCTGGATAAGTACGTGAGCAAGGCGAATACGGTCATCAACGGTATCGCGCAATATACGGACGCGGTGCGGACCACGCTGGGGCAGAACCAGGTGACCGGCCGCGTGGATTGGTTGAAGAGCCAGAATTCGACCATCTTTGGCCGCTTCACCTATAACAAGCAGGACTCTCTCCAGGGCGGTCTCCAGCCGCTGCAAGGAACGGGCAACAACTCGGCTTCGACCAATGCCGTCGTCCACTGGACCAAGGTCTTGAGCGCGTCGAAAGTAAACGACCTCGGGCTGTCCTACACGCGGCCTAACTGGCAGTTCACGCGGCCCCTTTCGCTGCCGGACTCCGCGGCTGAAATCGGACTCCCGAACACGTCGGGCTATACCGGTGCCGTGCAATGGTCCGTGGCCGGGTTTAACCTCGGCGTCGGCACCAACTACATCTTCAACGCCTACTCCAACAACATCCAGTTGAAGGACGATTTCGGCTGGGTCAAGGGCCGGCACAACCTGAAGTTCGGCTTTGACGCGATCAACAAGCGGTTTATCTACTACAATCCGTCGGGCGACAAGGGACAGTTTTCCTTCAGCCGCGTCTTCTCGCAGGCTTGTCCGCAGGGAACCAATACCCCCTGTGAGCAGGCTCGCGCCGCCGCCGGTCTCCCCCAGGGCGGCCTGGAATTCGCCGACTATCTGCTGGGCGCCTATTCGAGCACCCTGCTGATCGTCCGGCAGATCCCCTACGTCGGGCATCAGCAGTATCTGGGCTTCTATGCCCAGGATTCCTGGCGTGTCACCAATAAGTTCACGCTCAACTATGGGCTGCGCTACGAATACTGGAGCCCCTGGACCGTCCCCAGGAACGCCACCCTCAGCTTCAACTACGAGACCGGCCAGCCGGCATTTGCCCTCCAGAACCCCAACGATTTCTTGGACAAGAGCAAGTGTTTCGGCGGCTGCGCACCCCTGACGCCGGGTGTTCCCCGGCAGGCCTACAAGATCGGGACCAAGAACTTCGCGCCGCGCCTCGGCTTGACCTATGCCCTGACGCCCGGTACGGTCATCCGCACCGGCGCCGGCATCTACTTTGACGGCAACATCAATATGAACCAGTTCAACGACATTCAGTCCGGCGCCGCTCCATTTTCATTGCGCTATGAGGTCGTCAACGATCTCACGCGGCCGCTCCCCGCGCGGCTCACCAGCAGCGAGTATCCGGCCGGGCTCCTCGGTGTCCCGCCGCAGCCGAACGCCAATCCTCCGGCGAGTTTCCGCTTTGCCCAACCCTACTACCCGATCCCAGCCGTCTATCAGTGGTCCTTCAGCATCCAGCAGCGGCTAGGGACTTCCTGGGTCGCCGAAGCCGACTACGTAGGCTCGCACACCATTCACCAGTTCCAGTTTATTGACCAGAACGCAGCTGACCTTCCGCAGGGCGCGCTGGCCAACGTTTCGCTCCAAAACCGCCGGCCCTACCCCCAATGGGGAATCCTCGGCACTTGGGCGCCCCTGGGTTGGGCCAAGTACAATGCCGGTACCGTGAGCATCAAGAACAATCAGTGGCACGGGCTGACCATTCAGGGCAACTTCACGTTTGCCAAGAATATTGCCACCTCGAACATCAATAACTCCGACCATGGCAACATCAACTACCGCTACCCATATATCTGGGCTGGCCCTTCCAACATCACGCCGAAGTTCTGGTTTATCACGGCAGTCAACTACCAGACGCCGAAGGTGAACGGGAGCA
>JAEUQD010000939.1 GCA_016789925.1 Bryobacterales bacterium
GTACTCCCAACGCCAGCGGCGGTTGGCGGGCGACACCGGCCCGTTTGCCGGATGAGCCAAGCCCCGAAACACGACGCGAGCCAGGTCTTGTTTGCGAATCGCCATCGACACTGCCCGGCGGAATTCCGCCGCTTGAAACCAGCTCTTCTTGTGAGCCGCGATGGGCGCGCGCCGCGCCTGGTTGAACCACATCTGTTCAAAGTCCAGCGACGGCCCGCCATCTTTCGCTTGCCCGGGCGACTGCTTCCGGAGCCGGTCGTAGAGTTCAGCCTCCACTGAGTTGATCAGGTGAAGCTCACCCCGTCCGTATCGCAGATATTCGAGGTCCCGATTCTGCACGATATCCAGCCGGACGGCCCCAAGGTACGGCAGCGGCCTTCCGGATTCGTCCCGTTTCCAATAGTGTGGATTGCGCAGCAGCCGAATGAATACGCCTGGCCTTCGTTCTCCCATCACAAACGGGCCTGCTCCGACTCCGGCCCGCGCGACTGCCGGCTGGATCGCGATCTCGTCGAAGTGCTTCTCCGCGTTTACCACGGCCTTCTCTGCGATGACTGCGATGCGCCCTGGCCCCATCCGCTCAAACCGGCATTGTCCAAAGGCCGTCCGGAACGAGTCTGGCGTCGGACCCTGAAGCGCCGGGTCGGACAGTCGCTGCAACGTCGCCAGTACATCTTTCTCGGTCAGTTCCGAGCCGTCGGAGAACTTCAACCCCGGTCGCAGCCGGAATTCAATCCGCCGCGTACCCACGAGTTTCCAACTCTCAGCCAATTCCGGTTCAGCCATCTGGCTCTGCCGGTTGACACGCACGAGTACGCCTCCCGTCAGGTAACGGACAACCTGGCCGTTCTCTTCCGATACCAGCATCGGATCGTAGGTCTTGGGTTCGTTCCGGATAGCCAGCCGCAACTCCCCTCCCGGTTCCACGCCCCAACTCGCCGCCGCGAGCAGCAACAACACGAACAATCGCTTCATGCCGGCACTCCTTCCCGGCTCACCATCACCCGGCACGCCGCTGCTACTGCGATCAGCAGCACTGGCGCCAGTAGTTTCGCCGGACTCTCGATCACCGATTCAATACTTTGCAGCTCCACGATCAGCCCGCCTAGAGAAGGCGCGGGCGGGCTCACGCCCAAACCAACGATGCCCAGATTCGCTTCGCTTAGCAGAAACACAGGCGCTGTCATCCAAAACTGGATTCGTAGCAGCGGCATTACTGTAGGCAATAGGTGGTAGCGGAGCAGGCGGGTCTCCGTGCTCCCACCAGCCCGCGCACGCAATACAAAGCCGGAACTCATGGTTTCCGTGGCGGCGTTTGCAATCACCCGGGCCGGACCAGCCCACCCCAGCAGCGCCAGCAGCGCAAAGGTTACGCCCAGCGACACTCCTGGGTCGAGGTTCATCGGTAACGCCGCTCGCACCGCGATCAGGAGAAACAGCCACGGCACCGATTGCATGACGTCCATGGTGAACCGGATAGCCGTATCAATCCATCCCCCCGCCCAGGCCGCCAACAACCCCAGGCTCGCCGCGAGTGTCATCGCCACCAGCGCGGCTCCGGGCGCCAGCAATAGCGAGATCCGGGCCCCGTAGATCAGCCTGGCGAACCGGTCGCGCCCCAGCTCGTCCGTGCCCAGCCAGTGCTGCGCCGACGGACCACTCAGAACGGCGTCCCGCTCCTGAACCGCAAAGCCTTGAGGGGCCAGCCAGTCCGCCGCCAGCACGGCCGCAAACACCGCCGCTAGAAACAACGTGGCCGCAATTCTGAGTACCCTCATACTCGGCTCCGTCCGGTAAGAACCAGGTCTGCCAACGTGTTGGCCGTGATTGTCAGAGCCCCTGCCAGAAGGGTCACGGCAAGCAACAGCGGGATGTCCCGGCCCAGAGCTGCCTTCCAAGCCAGTTGGCCGACCCCAGGCGTGTCGGTAACCATCTCGATGGGAACCGCCGCTCCAAAAGCGGCACAGAAGGTTACCGCCAGCACGGCCGCCATCGGTGCAGCCACCGCCGGAAGCCGGTAGTAAATCAGCAGCCTCACGGTGGGAATTCCTCGCGCTCTCGCGGCGGCCAGGTAGTCGCTCTTCCCTGACTCGGCAAAGAGCGGCGCCGCAAACTCGTAGACCCTCGGGACCACGTACACGGCGATTCCCGCGGCCGCGTTCGTACTGAGCAACACCGTGGCAATGCCCAGTAACCCGGACGGAATCGATAGGATCGCTGCCGACACGCATCCGGCCAAGGCGTCCAGCCCCAGGGTTCGTTGGGCGGTGATGAGGGCTGCCAGTCCCAGCCCGATCACTGTACCCGCCAACCAGCCTGACACCAGCATCCGCAGGGTTGCGGGTAAACGGTCGCGAATCAGGTCACGCACAGGTGTCCCAAAACTCTGCGAGACTCCCAGGTCGCCGTGGACCATGCGCCACAAATACCGTAAGTAGTAGACGCCCACCGCCCCTTGCTCGGCGCGGGCCGCCTGCAACGTCGCGCGGCTGGCCTCCGCCAATCGCTGGTCCCATTCCCGCTCGTCCACATCGAAGCCCGGCGCATAGCGCGCCAGCATCACGCAAAGCAGACCGCACAGCAGCAGTACCGCCACCCGCCGCGCAACTAGCTTCACGCTCGCCATCCACCTCAGCTATCGACCCGCAACAGGAAAAGCTTTAGTGCAGCAAGACGACGCGTCCGTCCTAAACGCCTTAGGGCTTTTGCTCGTCTGGAAGGGGCGAATCAGACCCAGTAGCTAAGGTGTTTTCCGCACTTACTTCCGAACCCCAGAATGTTGTAATCAGTCCAGAAGCCGATGTAGGAAGTTGCGCAGGTTGCCGATATCGCCCTGACGAGTTCCATTCTGAGATCGCCGTTTCATTTTGGGATCAGAAACGGTTCTTGCACTCGTTTGGCGTGGCCTCGCCGCTGGCCTCATAGCACCGTGACTGAATTGCTCTAACCATCCAGTCTGTTTGGTTTCTTAGAGTTGCTGGCGTCGCCCAGATTCACTTCCGGTCACGCCACCACTTGCGGCCGATTGGACAGGAGCGTGCATCCTTTACCCGCGTGAGACGGTAACCCAAAGCAAGGTGCCCTGAACCAGTCGCTCACTTCGCTCTGACGTCTCAAACAATTTCACCAGCCAGCAGGAGTTTGTATGCGAGCAGCCCAAGGTGTGTCCAAGGTCCCGTCCAGAAAAGACGCCCGGCGCGACCAGATCATTCTCGATCACTTGCCACTAGTGAAAGCCATCGCCGTCCGCGTGCATGAGAACCTCCCGGTGCACGTTGATGTGGACGACCTTGTTCATGCTGGAATCCTCGGTTTGTTTGATGCCGTCAACAAGTACGACTCGACCAAGCAGGTGGCCTTTTCCGCCTATGCCAAACACCGGATCAAGGGCGCAATCCTCGACAGTCTGCGTCAGTTGGACTGGGCTTCCCGCGACCTTCGCCGCCGTCACAAGCAGGTCGAGGCCGCCACCCGCGACCTTACGGTCTCGCTGCAGCGTATGCCTACCGAGTCTGAAGTTGCCGAGAAACTGGGATTTCAGCAGGAACGGTGGCATCAGATCATGCTCGATTTGCGCAACGTCGGCCTGGTTTCCGCCTCCACTCGTGGCGCCGACGGCGACGATCTGCCCCCGCCCGACTTTCCGGGCGACCCCGACTCCCGGCCTGACTCCATGTGCGTCCGCGAGCAACTCCGTTCGGTTCTCTCCCAAGCCATGCGGGGCCTGCCTGAGCGCTATCAAAAAGTCGTCGTCATGTACTATTCCAACGAAATGACGATGAAAGAGATCGGCGGCCACCTCGGAATCAACGAGAGCCGAGTCTCCCAGATCCACAAGACCGCCCTTGCCAAAATGGCCGTGGCGCTCCAGTCCAACGGAATCACTTCCGCTGCCGCGCTGGCCTGACAGAAGGTACAACTCGGCCTCAGTGAAGACGCACACAACATGGTGCGCGCTCCCGAGCGCACACTCATCGTGACCGTTCCCGTCCGCAAGGTCTTTTCCAAGATTTACTGAAACGGACTCCCCCCCTTAGCTTCACAGGGTATAAGATTGGCTTACGTGTACGTCCGGCGAGGATTTTCTCCTGGCCGGAGAAACCTAATAAGGAGTCTCAGAGCAAATGGCAACCAAGACAGTGAAGAAAGCAACTGTTTCCCGCGGGTCGGCTCAACTGGCCGCACGCTTCGGCAAAGCCGACATCGACAAGCTGAAGAAAACCGCCGAGGTCGACGGCGTTACCTTGATCGACTGGTTCCCCAACGGCATTCCCGCTCCCGACGGTGTGGCTGGTGTCTGGCGCGCAAAGCCCGAAGCTGTCGCCGCACTCGTTGACCGTCTTCTCAAGATGGAGAAGGTTCCCGGTCTCCGCATCTTCCCTCGCGGCATTCCCAAGCCCGACCACTTCGATGTCATCTTCGAAGCCGGTAGTTCGCGCCGCGGGTAGGAACCTTCCCGATGGGACCCACCGGCCGGCACGGCATCCTCCAAATTCATCCCACTCGGCGCTGCAACCTGCGTTGTCTCCACTGCTACTCCAGTTCCGGACCTGAGGAACGCGAGGAACTGGCAGCGGATCTCGTTGCCGGCGCCATCGAGGATGCCGCCCGGCTCGGGTTCACAGTGGTCTCTTTTTCCGGTGGCGAGCCGGTTCTCTATAAACCGCTCGGCGCCATGCTTCAGCACGCGAAGCAGTGCGGCCTGCGCACCACGATGACATCGAACGGGATGTTGTTGACTCCCTCCGTCCTCAACCGCCTCCGCTCCCACCTCGATCTCGTCGCCATCAGTTTGGATGGTGCGCCCGCCTCGCACGACCTGATGCGCGACCACCCCAAAGCCTTTTCCACCATGGCGCGCCGGCTCCCCGTGGTGCGCGAGTCCGGCATCCCGTTCGGCCTCATCTTCACGCTCACCATGCACAACGTCCATGAACTGGACTGGGCCGCACAGTTTGCCGTCGAGCAAGGCGCAAGCCTCCTTCAGGTTCATCCCCTGGAAACCGTCGGCCGCGCTCTCGTCACCCTCGATGGCTCCGCGCCTGATTCCGTCGAGAGTACCTTCGCCCTCCTGGAAGTGCTCCGGATTCAGGAAAAGTACGGCGAACAACTGCGTCTCCAACTCGACTTGGTCCTTCGCCCCTCGATGGAAGAAGATCCCTCCCGCGTCTTCGCCGATGAGTGTCCCATTGACGGCAGCGCCCCCTTCGCCGAACTCGTCTCTCCCCTCATCCTCGAAACCGATGGAACCATCTCCCCTCTGGAGTACGGCTTCGCCCGGGCTTTCACGCTTGGCAACATTCATCGTGCCCGTCTGGCCGATCTCGCGCCACCTTGGCGCACCCACCTGTACCCGCGCTTCCGCCACCTCTGCCGCGACGTATTCAACCAGTTGGCTCATCCTTCTAAGCCACCGATCTTCAACTGGTACGAGGCCGTGGCCGCTGCCGCCCAGCAGGCCACTTACGCGACTGCGCTCTGATACTTGTCATAGCGTTCTCCTCTGAAGTGTTTTATTTTTAGACATACGATTCGTTGCCTACAGAGGAGGCGTCCAATCCCATGGTGTTCATTGACAAGGAACGCATGTTCGAGGCGATCGTCGAGGCTGCCTCCCAGGGTATTCTAGCCGTCGACAGCGGCGGGACCATTCTCCTCGCCAACACGGCTGCGGCCGGTATGTTTGGGTACTCGCGGGAGGAGATGGCAGGTTCGGAACTCAGTTTGCTTATTCCCCAAGCCGTTCGAGATACCCACCACGCCCACATTAGCCGCTACATGACGACGCCGACAACCCGGCCTATGGGTATAGGTCTCGACCTCGCTGGCCGCCGCAAAGACGGCACCGAATTCCCAGTCGAAGTCAGCCTATCCTACGCCGCCATGAACCACGGGCCCGTGGCCATTGCCATGATCTCCGACATCACTCTTCGCAAGCAACTCGAGGAGCAGGTGGCGCGCAGCCAGAAGATGGATGTTGTCGGCCGGCTGGCCGGCGGCATTGCTCACGATTTCAACAATATGTTGACAATCATCCTCGGCTACGACCGGCTACTCCTCCAGCGCCTCTCCCCGCTCGATGCCCTCCGCGGCTATGCCGAAGAAATCGCCCGCGCCGCCGAGCGCGCTTCCGCGCTCACTCGCCACCTGTTGGCCTTCAGCAAACACGAGCGCCTTCGCCGCGACTCCTTGAATCTCAATGCGATCGTCAAGGAGTCTCTGCAATTGCTCCGCGTCGTCACCGGTGAAAGCATCTCGCTTGTCGCTAACCTCGCCCCTGATCTCGGCTGGGTCCTCGCGGACAAAGATCAGTTCCACCAGGTGCTCGCCAACCTCGTCCTCAACGCACGCGACGCCATGCCCAGCGGGGGGCAGATCACTATCGAAACGTCCAATGTCGAACTCGGTCGCGAGTATGTTCGCTCCCATCTCGGCGTCCATCCCGGCCCATACGTCCTGCTTTCCGTCACCGATACCGGAACCGGAATGGATGCCGAAACCAAGGAACACATTTTCGAACCTTTCTTCACCACGAAAGGACCCGATAAGGGAACAGGGCTTGGTCTCACCACCGTCTGGGCTACGGTAAAGAATTTCGGCGGCGATGTCTGGGTCTACAGCGAGATCGGCAAAGGAACCACTTTTAAGATCTACCTGCCGCGTGTCACCGAAACCGGTGTCCGCCTCCAGAAAGTTGAATCCCGGGTTCGGCCCCGGGGCAACGCCATCATTCTTCTGGTCGAAGACGAACCCGGAGTCCGCAAACTGACCACTGAGTTGATCCAGACCGAGGGCTACACAGTGCTCCCGGCCGCTGACCCCTTCCAGGCCATTCAACTCTGCATGCAAACCGAAGGACCGATCGACCTGCTCCTTACCGATCTCGTCATGCCGCAGTTTGATGGCTTCCAACTCGCTCAGCGGATTTCCGCGCTCCGGCCCGGCATCAAGATCTTATACATGTCCGGTTACTCGGAACGGACCGGTAACCTCGCCATGAACGGGCTCGCCCCCGATTCCCTAATCCAGAAGCCCTTTACCCTGGAGGATCTGCTCGACAAAATCGCCAAAGCACTCAAGGCCTGACCTCGTACCTGCGTTGCATGCGATTTTCCGCAAGTTGAACTGACCACATCACTTGCTTACAATTAGGCAATTCCCAGTCGGGTCTTCGTGCCTTGCCGCACTCTCTAATCGTTCTCACTCAAGGAGTTCTGAATGCACTTTCCAAAGAAGTGTCGATCTGCTTTTCTATTCTTCCTCTGCGCTGCGGGCGCCTACGCCCAAAGCGCTAACGGTAACATTATCGGGCGCGTCACCGACCCCACCGGCGCTGCCGTACCAGGTGCTGAAGTAGTAGCCAAAGACCCCGCCAAAGGCACCGCCACCCGGGTCGTCTCTGACGAACAAGGTACCTACCGGCTGCTCTATCTGCCGCCCGCCCGCTACGACATCACCTACACCGCCAACGGCTTCCAGTCGGTCGAACGCAAGGAAATCGAGCTGCGCTCCAACGACACCGTCACCCTCGACATCCCGCTTCAGGTTGGCAACGTCGTGGATAAGATCGAGGTGACCGGGCAGACGCCGCTACTGGAAGTCGCCACCTCGGCGACCGGCACCACCATTGCCGGCGCCAGCGTCAACCGCCTTCCGGTCCAGCAGCGCTACATGTGGATGACCATGTACTTCATGCCGGGCGTCACCAGCATGTCCGGGTTCCACATCGCCGGCCAGCGCGACCGCGGCATCGGCTACACGATGGACGGCGTTCCGGCCACCGAACCGGTGCGCGGCGGCGTCGCCACCAACCGCATCATGTCCACCACGCCCAACGCCGTGGAAGAAGTGAAGATGACCACCACGGTGATGCCCGCTGAGTTCGGCCACTCGGTCGGTGGCGCCATGAGCCTCACGTTCAAGAGCGGCACCAACCAGCTTCACGGCGAAGCCGAAGACCGTTACATCAACAACAGCCTGCTGCATCGCGACTTCTTCGTCCTCAGCAAGCCCACTCGTCCGTTCTCCTACCACAACATGGCGGGCTTGATGACCGGACCGGTTTACATCCCCAAGCTTTACGACGGCCGCAACAAGACGTTCTTCCTGTTCGGCTACTCCCGCCACCACGAAAAGAACGACCGCGAACAGATCACCACCGTGCCCACGCCGGAGATGTTGGGCGGCGACTTCTCGTTCAACGGTCTCGGCTTCCCCATCTACGACCCCACCACCACCCGCCAGAACGCCCAGGGCGTCTGGGTCCGCGACCCCGTGCCCGGCAACATCATTCCTTCGTCGCGCATTAACCCGGTGGCGCGCAACTTCCTCTCCAATAACCCCTGGAAGGCGCCGAACAATCCCGGCGGCGCGGCGTTCATCGACCGGCAGGGACCGCAGCGCAACCTTGGCGCGGACTATGTGTACCGCTCCTACCGGACCCGCTACGACATCAAGATCGACCAGAACTTCGGCCAGAACAACCGCATGTTCGGCCGCTTCTCTCATGTCCGCAACCGCGCCTACGGTAAGGAAGTCGCGCTGGCCTGGAGCCTGCTCGATGGTAACGGCGTCCTGCTGCCCAGCGACCAGATCAATTCGGTCATCAGCGACAACCACGTTTTCTCGCCCACGCTGATCAACGAAGTCCGCCTCGGCTTCAACCGCCGCAAGGAGTCGCGCACTCCGGGTGGGATCGGCGAAGGTTGGGCGCAGAAGCTGGGCATTCCCGGCGTCGGCGGCGAAACCTTCCCGTCCTTCTTCAACTCCGGCGGCAGTCCGTTCTACAACGCCTGGATGCCCGGCGGCACCTATTACCAGGTGACCGAGAACTTCCTGTTCCAGAACAACGTTACCAAGATCCTGTCGCAACATCAGCTTAAATTCGGCTACGAGCTCCTGCGCACCCGCGCCAACACGCGCGCCCAGTCGCTGCCTTCCGGCGTGTATCGTTTCGGCGGCACGGACCTGCCGTTCACGCCCAACACCGGCAACGACTTTGCCGCGTTCCTGTTCGGCAGTGTGGTCCGCGCCGACTTCAACACCGTGCTGGCCAACTGGCTGCCCCGCTGGTGGTCGCACTCCTGGTATATCCAGGACGACTGGAAGGTGTCTCCCAAGCTCACGCTGAACCTCGGCGTCCGCTGGTCCTACGAATCGCCGTTCAACACCAAGTACGGCCAGCACAGCCAGTTCGACCCCACCTTCACCGACCCGGTCACCGGCCGGCGCGGCGGCATCCTCCACGACGGCAAGCCGCTGGCCACGCGCGACCTCAACAACTTCCAGCCGCGCGTGGGTCTCGCCTATCGCATCTCGGACAAGAGCGCCTTCCGCGGCGGCTTCGGTCTGACCACGGTGGACCTCTTCACCGCCGGCCTCGACCAGAACTTCGAAGAGTACTTCACCGGTGTCACGCTCCAACCAGCGCCGGGCGATCCGCGACCCGCGTTCTTTATCAACCAGGGTCCCGGCAACGTCACCTACAACGTGCTGCCCAACGGAACGTCGCCGTTTGTCGGCCAGAACTACACGGGCCGCACGGCCACCTGGTACGACACAAAGATGCGCTCGCCCTACGTGATGAACTGGAACGCCAGCTACCAGTACCAGTTCGCCAACGAGTGGCTGCTCGACCTTAGCTATCAGGGTTCAGCGGGCGTCCGCCTGCTGGAAGGCTGGAACCTCAACCAGGTACCGCTCAACGTCTCGACGGACCAGACGGTGCTCACGCAGATCTTCCAGAGCTATCAGAATTACCGCCCGTACACGCATTTCGGCAACGTCAACCACTGGTCCAACTCCGGCCACTCGACGTTCCACTCCGGCACCATCAAGGTGGAGAAGCGCCTGTCGCGCGGCTTCACGCTCAACTCCTTCTACACCTGGTCGAAGGCGATCACATCCGGTGATAACGACGCCATCCTCAATGGCGTTGACGTCTACAACCGGTCGCTCGAGAAAGCGCGCGCCGGCTACGACGTGCGCCACCGCTTTGTCACCTACACCACCTACGACCTCCCGTTCGGCCGCGGCAAGAAGTGGATGAACACCAATCGCGTGATGGACTGGTTCCTCGGTGGCTGGACGCTGGCTGGGATCCAGAGCTTCCAGAGCGGCGTTCCGGTGACGTTCACTGTCGCAGGCAGCCCCAACCGCTACCTGCCCACCGGCACGGTGGTTCGTCCGAACCTGCGCGTCAGCGACTACTCCGACATCCGCCTCGACAACTGGACCGTTGGCAACCGCTTCAACGCCAACCCGATCTGGGACATCAATGCGTTCGCCTACCCGGCCGCCTACACGTCCGGCACGCTGGGCCGCAACGTTCTCGAAGGTCCGGGTCTCGTCTGGACGCAGGGTTCGCTCGCGAAAGTGCTGAACTTCACCGAGCGCTACCACCTCGACATCCGCTTCGACATCAACAACGTGTTCAAGCGGCCCAACTTCGCCAATCCGAACTCGGCGGCCAACATTACCAATCCCGGCACGTTCGGCCGGCCCACCGGCACCATCGGTGGCTTCTGCTGCCTGGGCGGCCAGTTTGTGGGGACGCTCGGGTTGCGGTTCTGGTTCTAACGCGGAAGCGCTTCCGCGAACCCTTCAAACAACAACAAATCCCGGGGATCGTGCTTCACGCGGTCCTCGGGATGCCACTGTACCCCCACGACAAACCGCAGGTCCGGCCGCTCAATCCCTTCAATTACTCCGTCCGGCGACCGCGCCGAGACGATCAGCTTCTCGCCCAACCGGTCCACTGCCTGGTGATGCCGCGAGTTCACTCCGTGCACTCCCGCACCGATCATTCCTGCGAGCTTCGTCTCCGGAACTACCTCCACCGTATGCACTGGCGCATGTATCTCTACCTCCGGCGGACACATCCGGTGCGTTCCGAGATTGGCCAGATGCTGGATTAGTGAGCCTCCGTGCGCGACGTTCAACAACTGCATCCCCCGGCAAATCGCCAGCACCGGCAAGCCCTTCGCCATCACCTGTTGGAGCAGCGCCAGTTCCAGTTCATCACGCTCTGCGTCCGGCCCATCGCTTTGTTCATGCCGCTCTCGCCCGTACAGTGCCGGATCTACATCCGTACCTCCGGTCAGCACAAGACCTCCATACTCTCTCCCCGGCTTTTCCCTCGACGCGTGCACCGCCAGCGGCTCCAAGCCCACCGCGCGCACCGCCTCCAGGTACGGTTCAACCTTCTTTTCCGACCGGTACGTTACCGCCACGATTGCGGACATTAGTTTCATCGTTGCACGCGCGAGTGCTTAACTGGTAGGTATGGAAGATTTAGTCCGGCCGACGGTCGTCATCGTAGGCCGGCCCAATGTCGGGAAGTCCACGCTCTTCAACGCGATCACCCAATCGCGCCGCGCCATCGTCGGCGACGAGCCCGGCATCACCCGCGACCGCATTCACGCCTCCGCTGAACACGAGGGTCGCCCGTTCGAACTCATCGACACCGGTGGCATCGTCCCCGACGATCAACAACTCATCCCCAGCGAGATCCTCCGCCAAGCCCGCGTCGCGCTCGAAAAGGCCGACCAGATTATTTACCTCATCGATGGACGCACCGAAATCACCGGTTCCGATCGCGACCTCGCCCGCCTGCTTCGCCAACTCGGCAAGCCCGTTACTCTCGTCGTCAACAAGATCGATGCCCCCGTGCGCGAATCTCTCGCCACTGAATTCTGGGAGATGGGCTTCGCTCACCTCTTTGCGGTCTCGGCCGAACATCGCATCGGTCTCCAGGAACTCCTCGATCACATCACCGCTTCCTTCCCGGTTACGGAAAGCCCCACCGTCGATCCTGCCGCCCAGGCCACTCAAATCAAGGTGGCCATCATCGGCCGGCCCAACGTCGGGAAATCCACTTTGTTGAATGCCCTCGTCGGACAGGAACGTTCGATTGTCACACCCATCGCCGGCACCACGCGCGATGCCGTCGACGAAGCTGTCGTCCATCAGGGCGTCGAATATGTCTTTGTCGACACGGCAGGGATTCGCCGGAAAGGCAAGACCAAGCTCGTCGCCGAAAAGCTCTCCGTCGTCATGGCTCGCCGCCACATCCGCATGGCCAACGCCGTCCTGCACGTCATCGACGGTGAGGAAGGTCCGGTGGACCTCGATGCCACCATCGCCGGATACGCCCACGCCGAAGGACGTCCCCTCATTCTCTGTGTCAACAAGTGGGATCTCGTCAAAGATCGCAACAAGACCGCTTACCTCCAGCGCGTCCGCGATGCCCTTCGCTATCTCGACTACGCTCCTGTCGCTTTTCTCTCCGCCAAGGACGGCGCTGGTGTCAACCAGTTGTTCGGCCTCATCAAGCGCGGCTGGGACGCCGCCTGCAAGCGTGTCACTACCGGCGAATTGAATCGTTTCTTCGAACCCCTCCAAACCGATCTCAATACGCGCATCCGCTACGTCACCCAGGTCTCCATCCGTCCCCCCACATTCATCGTCTTTAAAGACGGAACCCGTCCCTTGCACTTCTCCACCGAGCGCCATCTCATCAACCAGATTCGCGAACACTTCGGCTTCGCCGGCACGCCCATCGTCATCAAGGCCCGCACCAAGCCCGGCAAACCGAAACGTGAAAAACGCTAGCGCTTCACCACGAATTCCAACGTATCCGGCGCAGCCCGCCTGATCTGCTGCGCCAGCGCCGAGTAGGTGAGTAGCTCCACGCCCGCCATCACCCGCTGCCGCTGCTCTCCGCTCAGCAGTACGCGGTAGCGATCCCCCCGTTCGCGGTATGAGTAGTCTACGTACGCCAAACTCGCCGCCGACGCGACGCCCGCCAACACATCCCAAAAGCTCTCTTTCCGCAATAATCGCCGCTGCGAGCCCGCTTCCTGCGGCACCTCCACCGCGCTTACGCCCGCTCGCAATACTGCCTTCACACACTGCGCCCATTCAAACCGCCGCTCAGGCGCCGCATCCGGATACTCCGCCAGCAGAGCTTCAATCTCCCCCGGGCCTGCCTGCCAGCCCGCCCAACGGAATCGCGATGCTCCACTCACGAGCGTTCCCCGCGCCAGCAAATCCCTGATCCGCTGAGCCTGCTTGCCGGTCAACGGCAACATCAGTTCAAATAACTCCTGG
>JAEUQD010000995.1 GCA_016789925.1 Bryobacterales bacterium
GACGCCCGGCAACTCGCCGGTGACGTCACAGTCTTTGCCTGGGCGTCTCCATCGCGCTCTTTGTCAACCCTGCGCTACTCGTCGCGGTGGACTGTGTCCGGCGTAAACGCCGGCAGGCAGATCGCGACATACTCCGCGCCGTCGGGGTTCGGGGTGCTGTAGCGGACCCATTCGCCCTTGCGCGCCAGAATGGCCTGGCCGCCGTTCACCTGCATCATCCCGCCTTCGTGCTCCACCTGGAGCGTGCCGCGGAGGACCACGGTGTATTCGTCGAACTCGGGACGCTGCCCAGGTTCTGACCATCCGGGCGGACTCACCATATGTGCGATGCTCACGTCCGCCACGCCGGTGTTGACGCGGCCCACGTATTCACGGATCTGCTTGTTGCCCGGAACCTGGATGATGGTGGGCGCCGGAATCAGTTGCGGCACGTTAGTTCTTCCTCCAACGCTTCAGAAAGTCCAGCACAAACGCGTCACGCCGCGCCCGAACTGCCGCCGGGTCCTTTTGCGACCAGTCGTAGAATCCCGAGCCCGTCTTCACGCCCAGTTTGCCCTGGGCGACCAAGTCGTGCATGATTTTCGGCGCGCGCGGTTCGTTGTTCAGATCGGTGGCGACGTAGTCGACAATGCCCTTCGCCATGTCCAGACCCACCATGTCCTGATGTTCCAGAATTCCGTAGACCGGCAGGCGTAGCCCGAAGCCGGTTTTGGCGCACAGGTCCACGTCTTCCACGTCGGCGATGCCTTCCTGCACGATGTTAATCGCTTCGCGCACCAGCGCCATCTGCATGCGGTTGCCCAACTGACCCGGCGTGTCTTTCTTGACGACGATGGCGGTCTTGCCGCAATGCTCGAGCAACTCTTTCAGCGCCGTGGCCAGTGTGGGGTCAGTGTGTTCGCCGCGCACGATCTCCACCAGCGGCATCAGGTGCGGCGGATTCCAGAAGTGCGTGGTGATGATGCGCTCCGGGTGGGCGCACGCGTTCTGAATGGCCGTGATCGACAGACCGGACGTGTTCGACGTCAGGGCCGCGCCCGGCTTGGCAAGACTGTCAATGCGGGCAAACAGGTCCTGCTTGAACTTCATATCCTCTAACGCGGATTCGATCACCAGATCGGCTCCGGCGATCGTTTCGTCGAACTCGGCCGAGCAGTGGATCAAGCCTTCGGCCGTCGCGCAACGGTCCGCTGGCGCGAGTTCGTTGTCGCGCACCAGCGCCAATTGCGCGTACGCTTTCGCCAAGCCTTGCTCGGCATTCTCGCGCGTCCGCGAAAGGATGGTTGCTTTCAAGCCGCCCAGCGCCAGGGTGAGGGCGATTCCGGGACCCATCATCCCCGTGCCGATGACGGCGGCTGTTTCGAAATTCCAGGACATCAGTTCTCTTTCAGTTCAATGACAAGCGTGCGGTAGGGCTTCGAGCCGCGATTGGTGAGCACCGGCGCGTCTTCAGACCGGTCGTGCCAGATCACCTCGCCAGCTTTGCGCTTGCGCGTCGCCTTCTCGCCGGTCTTCGAGTCGATGCGTTCGTATTCGCAGTCGTCGAGGAAGACGATGATCTGGTCAGTGGGTCGCAGATAGCGCGGGCGGGGTTCGCCGGGTTCGTAGGTCACTTCGGTCACGCGCGCACGCACGTTCTCAAGCAGGGTTCTTTTTTTCTGGGCCATGTTCGTTATTATGCGCTGGCTTTGGGTACGTACTTCTCACGCACCAGGGTGACGTAGGCCGCAATGCCCAGCAGCAGGAAGAAGAAGATCGCGACCATCGGCGCGTCGTACCGTCCGGTGGTCTCTTTCAACCAGCCCGTGAGCATCGGCGCGACGATGCCTGGGATGTTGGCCGCGCAGTTCTGCACGCCAACGATTCGCCCGATGGCCGCGCCAGGCAGCAGGGTCTGGGTGAGCGCCCAATAGTTGGCGGTCATCAATCCCAGGCCCGACAGCGAGAACACGGCGAAGAACAGCGCCACGTTTTGCGAATCCGACAACCCGCCGATCACCTCTGTGGACGCCGTGAGGAAGCCGGCGATGATAAACGCCTTGCGTACGCGCACGGGGTCGTGGCCGCGGTCGATCAAACGGTCGGCCGCATAGCCTGCCGCGGTCGCCACAATCGCCATCCCGATAAATGAGAAGAACGTGAACAGCCCCATGCTCGTGAGGTCGAGGCCGCGCCGTTCCTTCAGATAGGCGGGCAGCCAGGTCATCGAGAAGTAGACGAAGTACTGGTAGCAGAAGGTGCCGATGATGGTGCCGAGAATGACGGGCGAAAAGAGAATGCGGGAGAAGGGGATGTCCGCCGATGCGGGGGAGGCACGGCGGTTCTCGGCTTCGATCTGCCGGTCGTCGTCCTTCACCAGCGCCACCCACGGAATCAGCCAGAGCAGCCCGCCCAGGCCCATGATGAGGAACATGGCGCGCCAGCCGTAGTGGTTCAACAAGAGCGCCGCCACCAGTCCGCCGAGTGCCGGACCCGCTTTCGCCGCCGCCATGTACAAGCCGATGAACAACCCGCGCTGATTCTCGGCGCAGTTCAGGCGGATCCAGCGCATGCCCGCGGGTGTGATCATCGATTCGCCCACGCCCAGCAGCACGCGGAGCATAATCAGTTCGCGCAGCGAGGTGGCAAACGCGGTGAACGCCGAGAGGATCGACCACACGAAAAACCCGCCGGCGTAAGGCCACTTCACGCCATAGCGGTCGACAAACCAGCCCGCCGGAATCTGGAGCACGGCGTAGGACCAGAAGAAGGCCGAGCCCAGCGTGCCGCGGTCGATATCGGTGAGATTGAAGAACGCCTTGAAGTCGACATCGGCGAGCGCGGCCGAGAGGTTGACGCGGTCGAAGTACGCGACGATGTAGCCGACGCAGAGCAGCGTAATGACAGTCCAGCGCTTGGCGGAGGAAATGGAGGAAGGAGAAACCGTGGAAGCCGGGGCGTTCGCGGCCTGGGGCATGAGTTCCTTACGATATCACAGCGCCGCGGGGTGACAGAATAGGCGCATGGTGTTCGTTCTTCCGCTGTTGCTGGCGCAGGTGATCGATGTCGGATCGTCGAAACAGTTACTGGTCGACCACAAGTTTTTCGAAGCGGTCGAAGGCATCGAACTCACGGTGAATCCGCCGCGGCCCACCGGCGAAAAGGTGATCACCATCGGCGCGCCGTGGGAACAGGGCATGCGTCTGGGCAGCTACGGCACGGTGGTGGACGAAGGCGGCAAGGTGCGCCTTTGGTACAACGTTCATGCGGGCGTTCCGCCGCCGGGGCAGAACCCGCCGTTTATGGGCATGGCCTATGCCGAGTCCACCGACGGCGTGCGGTTTACGAAGCCCAAGGTGGGGCTGGTGGAGTGGAACGGCTCGAAAGAGAACAACCTCGTCATCCCGCACGACCCCACGCTGCTCACTGTCGGCGGCGGCTCGATCTGGCGCGACGACAACCCCGCATGCCCGCCGGAGCGGCGCTACAAATCGTGGTGCAAGATCTATCCCAAGCCCGGCAGCGGCATTCGCGGTCCGCACCGCATCTGGTATTCCGCGGACGGCTTGAAGTGGCTTCTCGACGAGCGGCGCGTCACCGGACTCCGCGCCGCCGACACGCAACCCTCCTGGTTCTGGGACCCGCGCGTGGGGCGCTATGTCGGCTACTCGCGCGAGTGGGTCCGCGAGAAGGCGGGCTTCGGCGCGCGCATGGCCAGCTACAACGAATCCGACGACCTCATTCAGTGGGATTCGATGACGATGGCGCTCGAACCCGACGAGCGCGACATGGCTGCGCAGCCTCCGCTGTTCATCAATCCCGCCCGCATGGAAGTGCGGGGTGAAGACATTCTGCC
>JAEUQD010000127.1 GCA_016789925.1 Bryobacterales bacterium
CGCGCGCCAGAAGCGCGACGAATACACGGCGAAGGACTATCACAAACCCTCGGATGAAGTGAAGGCGGACTGGGACCTCACCGGGGCTGTGGAAGATCTGAAGTTGCTGTTTGAAGTGGGCTATCGCGTGGCCCAGAGCGACCGGCAGCCGCAGTGGAAGGACGGCTCCGAATTCAAGAACGTAAAACGGCAGTGAAGAAACAGGCCCCCTATCTGGAGCGCGCATTCCCGTCGACCGCGTCGCCACGGACCTACTTCTCTCTATACCCCTGCCAGACGTATTCGAGGGCGAGGGGGAGGGTTTGGGCTTTGACGGCGCGGTCGCAGTGGCCCGCGTTGCGGGCGAAGACGAACTGGTAGGGGTAGCCTTTCGCAGCCAAAACCTGAGCCATGCGTTCGTTGGCGAGGACCCAGTCGTGATAGCCGTCGCGCGTGATCAGGTTGTCGCGGTCGGCGACGTGGAGCCAGATACGGAGCGGTTTCTTCGGCGTGTTGCGGATGAGGGTGGCGTGGTACTCCCAGGCGCCGCGCGGAGTTTCAGGGTTATAGGGCCACTGCTGATAAACATAGGTACCGGAGTAGCTGAGGACGCGGTGGTAGAGATCCGTGCGGTACCAGGCCATGGACAGGGCGGCGGCGGCGCCGGAACTACAGCCCATCGTGGCGCGGGCATCGGGGTCGCGCGTCAGTTTGACCTTATATTTCTGTTCGACCAGCGGCAGGACCTCGGTCTCGACGAACTCGGCATAGACGCCGGACATGGTGTCGTACTCCAGTCCCCGCTGACTGCCCTGAGCGTCGCCGCTGCCGTTGCCGATCGAGATGGCGATCATGACCGGCACGCGCTTTTCGGCGATGAGGCTATCCAGCGCAGTGAAGAGCATCGGGTCCGGACCGTCGGCGCCAACGATGAAGGGGGCCACCGTGCCGGGGACGTATTGCTTGGGCACGTAGACGGTGACGCGCCGTGTGTAGGGCGCGGGTTCGCTTTTGACGACGATTTTGGCGGGGTCGGCGGGATCGACTTGCGGCCACGTGTCTTTTTCGCGAGCGATGCCTGGGTAAATCTTGCTGTCCTTCGAGTCCATGGTGAACTCGAACACGTCGCCGCGAGGCGCCCCTCCCTTGACGGTCATTTCCGGAGCGGGGTTGTGCGTCGGGCCGATGATGAAGTTGCCGTTCTGTTTCGGCGAAGGCAGCGTCCCGTCAGGCAGTTCCTTGGCCTGGACGTAGCCGGGGGTGTGAGGATCGCGGGTGGGCCAGAGGATCTCCGTGGGGATATGAAAATTTTGGGCCATGGAGGTAGTTGCGAGCAGGGCGATGAGGGTGAGGCGGGACATGGGAATTTTCGATGGTATCGCAGGCGAGGGCGGGGGACGATGAGGATCAAACGACACGCAATCCGAGGTGCTGGACGAAGGGGTCGAAGTCCCGGTCGCTGTGAAGAAGGAAATAACCGCTCTGGATGCAGCGAGTCGCGATTATGGCGTCGATCGTTTTGCGCACGGTAATTCCAAGGCGGCGGAGTGTTCGAAAGTTCCTGGGCGCCTGAATTGCGATGTCCTGCCCGCCCAGTTCGACGACCGGGAATAACGTCAGCAGGTTTGTAAGACGAGTGAATTCCCGGTCTGTGGCGCAGCCCTGAAGAACCTCGGTCAAGATCAGGTCACCGACGACCAGCCAGTCGGTACCGAGGAAGCGGTCGAGGTTGTCTGTCTGCGGAGTCCCGATGCCCCTGAAGTAGTCAATCCAGACGCTGGAGTCGACAAGGATCACCGGTCAGTCCTCATGGCGTCGAGGTCTCCCTGCCAATCGATCTTGCCCCGCAACTGGCGGATCTCGGCCTGTTTCCTGAGCCGCAGCAGGGTACGCAAACCAAGCTCGACGGCCTCACGCTTCGTTTTCAGCCCTGTGGCACGCAAGGTCTCGCGCATGAGTTCATCGTCAATCACGATGTTGGTTCTCATGGATGTCTATTCCTACCAATAATGGTACGCACCGCTGACGTTCACGCGCGCGGCTCTGTCAGCGGTTTACCGGGCGAGGCCGGCGAGGAGTTGGGCGGCTTTTTGTTCGAAAAGGGCCTGCCATTCGGGGGCGACGAGGGAATCGCAGTCTTCCTGGGCGTAGCCGGTGTTGGTGCGCTGGCGGACCGTGGCGGTGTAGTAGAGGTAGCCGTTGGTGTAGCCGGCGACGAACGTGAAGGGGGCTTGGGCGCGCTGTTTGATCCCTAAGCCGATTTCGACGGTGAGTTCGCCGGGGAAGGTGACGAGGTGGAAGTCGCCGGCGCGGAGGGCGACCACTTCGGCGGTGAAGGGTTTGCTGCCTTCCGCGAGATGGCGGGCGTGGTGTTTGCGGAGCAGCGCGAGGTTGATTTGGAGGCGGGTGAGTTGTTCCATGGTGTGGATGTTGCGGAGGTACTGGTCCATGGCGGCGCGGTTTTCGGCGTCGAGTTTGGCGAGGTCCTCGCGGTTGAGCGCCTTCTCATGCTGGTAGCGGTGGCTGTAATAGGAGGGGAATTCACCGGTCACCTGGTATTGGATGTAGAGGGGCAGGAAGGTCTTGAAATTGATACTCGTGCCCTGGAGGGACGCCAGCAGACGTTTCTGTTCGGCTTCCAGCGCGGCGATGCGCCGCGGATAGTCGACGCCGCGGGGTAGGGTCAGCACTTCATTGAGGATGCGAACGGGAGCATCGTCCTTGGGCTGGATGGTGCGCCAGGCGCGTAGGACGCTCAAGCCCAGCAGATTGCCGAGGGGTTCGGAGTCGTGGGGCTGATGCACGTCCTTATACTTGGCGGGATTGATGTCGCCGCCCGCGCCCTGGAGGAAAAGGGCAAGCGCGCCGTTGCCGAGCGTTTCTTCGATCGCCTTCGAGGCGAAACCGGGATAGTCGGCGGTGTTGCC
>JAEUQD010000132.1 GCA_016789925.1 Bryobacterales bacterium
CGGATACTCCACCGCCAGCCAGTGGCTCGACAACCGCCCCACATGGTCGTGAGTCACCGCGCACGCCGCCCTCCCCCAAAACCATCCTGCCGGCGCCGCATACACCGCCGCATCGGCATACGCCGCAATCTCCCAATTCCCAATCCGATTCCACCGCTTATACACCCACACTCCCAGCACCGCCCCAAAGAAACCCCCAAACGACGACAATCCGGAAAACACCGCGAACAAACGCCCCGGCTCCGCCCACAGCAATTCGGGCTCGTAGACCGTCAATTTCACCACGTGCGCCCCGACAAAGCCAGCCACCACAGCCGCCACAAAAAACCACTGCCCTTCCGCCATCGGCAGCCCCCGTCGCGCCACGCGCCGGAGAAAGATCCGGTACCCTACCACCATCCCCAACACCATCAACAACGGATAGAGAGGTACCAGGAATGGCCCAAGCTGGAAACTGGGTGGACTGAAGTTCGGAATCACTGCCCTGATTCCAGCATCCGCTGATACGCGCCCTCACGGTATCGCCGGAGTACCGCCAGTACACGCAGGCCGTACTTGATGGGCCGTAAGTGCGACACTTCGTCCGCGTAAATGGTCGGAATGGATAACTCCACAATCTTCAGCCCCGCCACGCGCGCCAGCACGATCATCTCCAGGTCGAAATCGAAGGAGACCGATAGCTTCTCAAACGGAAGCATTGTCATCGCCTTCCGCGAATACAGCATATATCCACTGTGATACTCGGCGAGTTTCATCCCCAGCGCCCGGTTTTCGATCGCTGTCAGGCACTTGTTCGCGATGAACTTGTATAGCGGCATTCCGCCCTTGAGTGCTCCCCCGCCTAACATTCGGGACCCTTGGACGATATCTGCCTCACCGCGGTCGAACGGTTCGAGCAACTCCGGAATCTTCTCCGGCGAGTACTGTCCGTCGGAATGCAGCAGGATCCCCACGTCCGCGCCTTCGGCGAGCGCATACCGCAACAGAGTCTTTTCCGTCGTGCCGTACCCCTGGTTTTGCGCGTGATTCAACGCCACCAGCGTCGGGTACGCCTGCCTTAGCCTCTCGATCGCGGCTCCTGTATCATCGGTGCTGCCGTCGTTGACCACCACGTAGCGTTCGATCCTCGCCGCGGCCTCTGCCGGAATCCGCGCAAACACCCGTTCGATCGTGGCGCCCGCGTTATAAGCCGGCATCAGCACAAACACCCGCTTTAGCATGCTGTGTCCGGCTAACTCACCCGCACGCTCAGCGCGTCCCTCTTCCTCCGGAACTCGTCAACGTGGTATTCCATCGTCGATTCCAGCAGTTCCTGCACCCTCCACCGCGGTTCCCATCCGAGCAATGTGCGCGCCTTCGTGATGTCCGGTATTCGCCGGTCGGAGTCGTCGTATCCGCTTCCGTAGAACTCGTCCCCGCCCAGTTCGACGATCTCCGACAACGGATCTCCCGGCGTCGCGAACCGCCGCGCGTAGATCTCGCGCATTATTTCCGCCATCTGGCGGATCGATACTTCGTTGTATGGCGAGCCGATGTTGAAGATCTCGCGGTCGCACACCCCACCCGCGTTTATCACAATGCGGTAAATACATTCCACCGCATCCTCGATGTGCGTGTAGCAGCGGCGTTGATGGCCGCCGTTCACCAATTGCAGCGGTGCGCCCGTCAGCAGTGCATCCATGAAAAACGAGAAAACCCGCGGGACACCGTCCTGGTTGTCGCTCGGCAGAAAGTCGATCTTCGGACCCAGGAAGTTGAACGGACGGATGATCGTGTAATGAAATCCCTCCTGCAACCCGTAGGCGTGCACCACGCGCTCCAGTAGCTGCTTGGCCGACGAATAGATCCACCGGTGCTTGTTCACCGGACCCAGGATGAACTCGGAGCTGTCCTCCGCAAATGTGGCGTGAATCGGGTCCTCCGGATTGGCGAGCGCCGCATGCGGAAGGCTTGCCGCCGTCCTCCCGTACACCTCGCAGGTTGAGAACTGGATCAGGTGCTTGCCGTGACGCACGCAAGCCTCCGCAATCTTGAGATTCTCAAGGAAGTTCAAACGGAAAACATCCAGCGGGATGCGGATATAAAGGCCCGGATTCGCGTGGGCGATCAAGTCGATCACCAGGTCCGAGCCTTCCACCAGTTCGTCGAGATTCCAGTCCCCTCGGATATCCTGTCTTAAGAAGGTCAGCCGGGGATGCTCCAGATTCTCGCCTAACTTGTCTGAATAAAGATCCACCGCCGTGACAATGTGTCCCTCCGCCAACAGACGTTGCGTCAGGTGCGAACCGATGAAGCCGCCGGCGCCAAGGTTCAGGACTCTTAAGGGGCCCATGGAAGTAATACAGTCTACCGAACTTCCTTCGCGTTGGGATAATAGTGCAGCATTAAGAATTGCCTATTTATGTTTCGTCGCCTGGCGTCGAAGAAAACGTTCGGCATCCTTTCGGTGGGACTGGCGCCCCTCCTCATCCGGGCGCTTCTGCTGCCCTACCTTCCCATGCCGCAGCCTCGTGTCGAAGACGAGTTCAGCCATCTGCTGATTGCCGATACGTTCTCTCACGGCCGATTAGTGAATCCGGCGCACCCGCTGTGGGTCCATTTCGAAAGCATGCACGTCCTTGTGCGGCCAGTCTATGCCGGCGCCTTCCCGGTTGCTCAGGGCGTGTTCATGGCGGCCGCCCAACGTCTCACCGGGATTCCGTGGATTGGCGTCTGGCTGAGCGTCGGCGCGATGTGCGCAGCCATTTGCTGGATGCTTCACGGCTGGGTCCCCCGCCGTTGGGCGCTTTTGGGCGGTGTGCTTGTGGCCGCCCGCTACGGTGTGCTCAGTTATTGGATGAATTCCTACTATGGCGGTGCGGTGCCTGCGATCGGTGGCGCTCTTGTGCTGGGAGCCTGGGCCCGGTTACTGTTCTGCCGCCGCAATGCCCCGGCGCGCCACGCTGCCCTGTTCGCGGCCGGACTTGCGATTCTCGCCAATAGCCGCCCCTATGAGGGTTTGATTTTCAGCCTTCCCTTCGTGGTCACCCTGCTCATCGCCGTTCTGCGCCGCCGGCTCCCCCGAGCGTCGGTTCTGGTTGCGCTTGGGCTGGTCCTCGGCGCCACGGGCGTCGCGATGGCCTATTATTTCACCCGTGTCACGGGCGATCCGTTGCGCCTGCCCTATTCTCTCTATCGCCAGACCAGCAGTGAAGCGCCCCATTTCATCTGGCAGCTACCCCGTCAGCCTCCTGTCTACCATCACCGCGTCACCAGGCATTTTTACGGTAGCTGGGAGATGGCCGCCTACAACGCCTCCCGGGCGAATCACTGCCTGGACGGCATTTGGGACAAAGCGAAGGACTACTCGCGCTTCTTCATTGGACCCTTTCTGGCGATACCTCTCCTGTTGACGCTCCCGTGGACGTGGAGTAGCCGGCGAACACGCTTTCTCATCCTCGTGGCGATTTCCTTCGCCGCGGCGTTGGCCGTGGAGGTCTGGCATTCGCCCCACTATGCCGCTCCCGCCACCGGCTTGGCAATTCTCTTGTCCCTGCAGGCCATGCGGCAACTCCGCCTTTGGCCGCATGGGCGGCTGCTCACCGGCTTTGTCATTGCCGGCGTTATCGTTACACCGCTTCCGCCATCCGATCTGAATGGGGAGGACAGGGCCCGCGTGCTCGACCACTTGCGGGCGATTCCCGGCCCGCACCTCGTCATCGTTCGCTACACTCTCCGCCACGACCCCGGCAAAGAGTGGGTCTACAACGAAGCTGAGATCGACAACTCCAAAGTCGTCTGGGCTCGCGAGATGGACCCTGGCAGTAATCGCACTCTACTTCGCTACTTCGCCAATCGCCAACCCTGGCTCGTCGAACCCGACCTCTCGCCGCCCCGCCTCAGTCCCTACGATCCGAACTTGCCACCCGACCCAGCCTTTCAGTTCGTCAGGCTCGGCGTCGAGGCCATCGAAGTTCTGCGCCACCCCGGCGAAGTCAAGCGGACCGTTCTCGCGACAGCCGCCGAAGCCGGCGTCGATTTGGAGCGCCTCAATTGCGACCAGTGGAACTACTACTTCACGGCCGCAACCGGCGTTGAACCGCCCGATGTCAGCGGGTGTTACGTCCACCAGCGGACCGAGCCAGTGAGCTACGACCAATGGTTCTCCTGGCTGTCGCGTCAACGGTAACCAAGCCCGCTGGATTCCGATCCGTTTTCGCCCGACAATAAATTTCGGGAGGTTTGCCCGTGAGCGATTCAGCGGCGGTACTTCCATTGCTGCTCGACCGTAGGGAGAAACTGCAAGCGGCGGCGCGGTCCATCGCCGATCCCTCCTTGCACGATCTGCTCTCCCAGGTGGATGCGGCGCTGAATAGAATTCAGAGCGGCGCCTACGGACTCTGCGAATCCTGCCACGAGCCCATCGAACCCGATCGCCTGCGCGCCGACCCGCTCGCCCGATTCTGCCTCGATCACCTCGATGCCAAAGAACGCTCGGCGCACGAACGCGACCTCCAACTGGCTACTCAGATCCAGTCCAAGCTCCTGCCTCCCGCCAGCTTGATCGTAAGCGATTGGGAAACACACTACTCCTATCAAGCCGCCGGACCCGTAGGCGGCGATTACTGCGAGTTGATCCCCGACGAAGACGGTCAATCCCTTTTCTTCGCGCTGGGCGACGTGGCCGGCAAGGGCGTCGCCGCTTCGTTACTCATGACCCATCTGAGCGCCATCTTCCGGAGTCTGCTCTCCGTCCACCTCCCGTTACCCGAACTGATGTCTCGGGCCAACCGGCTATTCTGCGAGAGCACGCTTTCCGCCCATTACGCGACGATGGTTTGTGGTCGCGCGTCCCGCGGCAGCCTGGAAATCTCCAACGCCGGCCACTGTCCGCCCCTCCTCGTCAGGAATGGTCGGATCGAGCGTCTCGATTTCCCCGGCCTGCCGCTCGGCATGTTTTGTTCGATGCAGTACCCGGTCCAGCACATCAACCTCGGGGCAGGGGAGAGCTTGATCCTCTACTCCGACGGCGTTACCGAAGCCGTTGACGCCTCCGCCACCGAGTTTGGCGAGGACCGCCTCCTCGACTTCCTCCTCCAAAGCACTCCCCACTCAGCAGCCGCTCTCGCTCAG
Organism: Bryobacterales bacterium; assembly: GCA_016789925.1. Lineage (GTDB taxonomy): Bacteria > Acidobacteriota > Terriglobia > Bryobacterales > Bryobacteraceae > JADLDI01. Next base: position 5,113 of record JAEUQD010000132.1, read on the forward strand.
GCCATCGTCGCCCGTGTAGCCCACCACCGCGGCCCCCAACCGCCCACCGACGACCTGACCGTCCTCGTTCTCCGCCACCGCTGATCGGGGACAGCCCCCGATTCCCGATCGGGGACAGCCCCCGATTTTCTACGAGAATTTACCCCCCCCAACCCCACTGATTCTACAGATGGCCCGCCTTCCCCGTTTCGTCCGCGCTCACCTCGCCGTGCACGCCACTGCCCGCGGTGTCGACGGCTGCCGGATTTTTCGCAGCGGCTCGGACCAGCGTAAGTATCTCAAACGATTTGCCTTAGTCGCCGAACAGGAGGGTGTCGAAATCCATGGTTATTGCCTTTTACCGAACCACGTCCATTTCCTCCTCGTCCCGAAATCCGACAAAGCTCTCGCCCGACTCTTCCTCCGCGTCCACACCTGGTGGGCCATGTACTACAACACGAAATATCACCGCACCGGTCACCTCTTCCAGGGCCGCTTCTACTCTGCCGTCCTCGACAAGGCACACTACTGGGCCGCCCTCCGCTACATCGAGACGAACCCCCGCAAGCATAACCTCAGCGCCGACTTAGCCGGCTGGGAATACTCCTCGGCCAGGCAACACCTCACCGGCCAGCCCGACGAATTCATCCAATTGATGATGGATGCCTGGCATCGCCGCTTTACCACCCGAACCTACCGCGGATTCCTCGAAGAATCAGCCATCGAATTGGCCGCCCGCCTGGAAAAATCGCTCGCCCGGGGACTGCCCTGCGGTGCCGACAGATGGGTAAAGCGTCTCGAACGCAAAGC
>JAEUQD010001017.1 GCA_016789925.1 Bryobacterales bacterium
CCGCCGCGATGCGTGCAGTAGAACAGGCGGCCCTCCTGCACCGGAGCGTCTTTGATCTGTTCGAGCGCCATCGCGTAGAGCGCGGGTTGCAGCGTGCGTCCGCCGCCCACGAACACCGGCGCTTTGTCGGGCTTGCGCCCCGTCTTCAGATCGGTGACGCGATAGATACCGCCGTTCCCCTTCTCGACCAGATCGACGCGGCCGCGCAGCTTCACCTTGCCGAACAGTTCCACCGGCGGGTCGCCGAAAGCGAGTTCGCTATCGACCGGTTCCCACTGGTTGACGGCGATGGCGCAGTGGCGCACCCAGCCGCGCAGGTCAAACCGCAGGTCGTCCAGTTCGCTTTGCCACACGCGCGGGATGGCGGGCGCGAGGTCGGCGGCCCACTTCTCGCCCACGCGGTCCACCACCGTGTCGGCGACGCTGAGCGCGCGCTCCAGGCGCATGGCGTGCAGCGGCAACAGGTCCTGGCTGCGGAGTTCGACGACGAGTTCGTGCAGCAGATCGTGAAAGATGGTGCCGCGCGTCTTCGGGTCCATCTGCTCGATAGCGGCCACCTGCTGGCGCGGGGTCAGTCCATAGATCGAGTGCAGGTAGAAACGGTACGGGCAGGCGGCGAAGCGCTCGAGCGCGGTCGCCGAGTAGACGCGATTGTTGAGTCGGTGACGCTCCAGAATCCCGGGCTCCCAGATGAGCCCGTCCACTTCGTCCCAATCCTTCTTGCGCCACCGTTTGTAGCGCGCCCGCAGCGACGTGGCCAGGTGAGCATTCGCGTCGATGAGATAACGCCCCACGCCGCGCGCCTTGTTCTTCGGCTGCTTCCACGCGCGTTCGAGAACGGCGAGGTCGTACTCGGCATCGTCCACCGCCAGTTGCGGATCCGGTGGCGCGGGCCAGCCCAGCCGCAGCGGCGAACCCTGCGCCGCCTGCCGCTGAAACTCCTTCAAGTCGGGCAGCGCGCCTTCGGCCGCGCGCAGCAGTTCGAGGGCGTAGAAAGACGGCACGCGAGGACGGTTCTGCACGCTGTCGATGCGGGGGTACGACACGATCAACCGCGCGCCCGCCGCCGCCGTCGCGCGCAGCAGCAGGCGCTCCCGCGCCACGCGTTCGTCCTGCACGGTGAGCCCGGCGTTCAAGCCGGCGCGGAACGTGTCGAGCAGCAGCGGATCTTCCGCCGCGCGCTTGGGAAACACTCCTTCCGCGAGCCCCGGCACGAACACCACGTCGAACCAGCGCCCGCGCGCTTCGTCCACGCTGGCCACAAACACCTGGCCATAGCGGCGGCGCGCGGGCTCGCGGCGCAGAAAGCGCAGCCGCTCTTCGAGCACGCCGTACACTTCTTCGAGCGATGCCGGACCCACGTCCGCCATCGGCTGCAATTCCTCCAGCACCGCCACCACGCTTTCGGGATTGCGTAGGGCCGTTTCCGCCAGTTCGCGCAATCGCTCCAGCCACTCGCCCCACAGCGCTTCCGAGGGCAGCGCCGCCAGCATCCGGATCAGCGGCAGCGCAAAGGCCGACAGCACGCGCAGTTGCTCGACGTTGCGTTCGAGCGCCGCGCGCTCCGTGTCGTCCACGCTCGCCTGCACCTTCTGCGAGAGCTCGTTGCGCAGCCCGGCCAGACGCCGCTCCCAGCGGTCCGCTCCGCCAATCACCGCCGCGTCGACCAGCAGTTCTTCCCAGCGCCAGGGCGTGGGCAGGCTCGCGGTGGGCTCGTCTTCCTCAACGGGCGCGTCTTCGCCCAGCAGCGCGGCCGACACCTCGTCCTGCAAAACGGCATGCTCCATGCGCTTGCGCATCGGATGGCCCTTCGGGTCCAATTGCGGCACCTGCGCGAGCGAGCAATACTCCGCGAACCGCGCCGCCGAGCACTGTTCCGCCGCACAGTTCAGCAGCGCCAGAAACGCCCGGCCGCCTTCGTTCGGCCGCGCCGTGCCCTGGTGGAAATAGGCGGGAACGGCGGCGCGGCGCAGCGCTTCCTCAAGCAATGGCTGGTAGGTGTCCGGCTGGCGCAGCAGCACGGCCATGCGGTCGAAGGCGACGCCCTCCGCCGCCAGGCGCTGCACTCTTCGCGCGGTCTCGACGCACTCCATCTGTTCGCTGGGCGCGGAGAACAATTCGAGCGAATCGTCGCGTGCGGGAGCTTTTTCCACGCGTGGCGAGAACAGATACTGCCGCACGTGGCCGAGCGTCCCGTTGCCCGCTCCCGCGTATTCCCGTGGTTCCACTTGCAGACACTCGCGCCAGGCCCGAACGCTTTCTGCATCGCTGGAGAGCACAATCACCCGCAGGCTCGCTGATTTCGCCGCCAGCGTTTGCGCGAACTCCTGCGTGCGGCGCCACCGCAGCGGCACATCGAGCGCCAGCGCAGGCAGTTCCAACATCGCGCTACCGCCGCTGAGCGCGAGCCCGAACAGCGTCGCATGGTCGGCCAGGTTGGCCTCCACCAGTTGCTCGTTGAATACCCGCAGCAAATCGGCGAGCGCCGCGCCCGGCGCTCCAGCCGACGTCCGCAACTGCGCGGGCTCCACTCCTTCCACCCGCAGTTCCGCCAGTGTTCGCGCGGCCCCCTTCACGAATCCGGGCGTGTCGCCGACGGGCGTGAAGTATCCCAGCTTGTCTTGCGTCCGCAGTTTATACACGACGCGTGCGGCCACGGCCTCGAGCCCCAGCGGACCCACCGGCGCCAGCCCGAACTTGCCCAGTCCCGCGGCCGCGCACTGCGCCGCCAGGTGCGCCAGCGTCAGTGCGTGCACGCCAATCAGCCCTTGCCCGCAATGCCGTCGCACGAAGTCCGCGGCCGCGCCCTGGCTCGGGCCGAGCACAAGTAGACCGCGACCTGCCGCCTGCTCCCGGAGAAAGGACGCTCCCAGTTCGTAAGCCGAGGCGTAGCTCGATACCGTGAATAACTCTGCCGTCCGCAACCCCTTCTATCCGGCTCGCCGCCCGCCCGAAGCGCGCTTCTTCTTGGGTGCTTCCACCACGTCCAGTTGCAACTGCTCCGCCTTGGTCTCGGTGGTGGCCGGCTTCTTCAAGGCGTTGAGGCTGCTCTTGAGCGCTTCCATGATATCGATCACCGGCGCGAGTTCCTGCTGTTCGGGCGCAGCTACGACTTCCTGCCCTTGAATCTTGGCCTCGATCATCGACCGTAACGTTTCGCGGTAGGTGTCGCGATACTTGGTCACGTCGAAGGGCGCCGACAGCGCCTCGACGAGGCTGGTGGCCATCATCAGTTCGCGATCCTGTACCAGGCCGCTGTTGGTCCGGAACTCGTCGATAGCGCGCACTTCGTCCTGGTAGTACATCGTGTGCAGCACCATGCCATGGCGTCCGGGCCGCAGCACGACCACGTGCTCGCGATTGTGCATCGTCATCTTGGCGATGCCGACATGGCCCGTCCGCTTCATCGCCTCGAAAAGCAGCGTGTAGGCTTTCTCGCCCGCTTCGTCCGGTTGCAGGTAATAGGAGCTCTCGAGATAGAGGGCGTCCATCTCGTCCGCCTTCACAAACTCGATGATCTCCATCACCTTGGCCGACTTCGGAGTGATCTTCTTGATATCCTCCTCGTCGATCACCACATAGCGGCCTTTCTCGTACTCGTAGCCCTTCACCAGTTCGGCGCGCGACACCGGCACATCTTCGGCCTGGCAGTAGAGCACCTGCTTCACCCGCGAGTTATCCGTCTTGTGGAGCTGGTTGAAACTGACGGTCTCCGCGCGCGCCGCGGCGGTTAAGCGGACGGGCAGGGATACCAGCCCGAACGTGATATGACCCTTCCAGATTGTTGATGCCACTGGCAATATCATAGAAAATCTGGGGCTTGGTTCGGATGGCGCTCGAAGAATACTCGCGAAAACGCACCTTTTCCAAAACACCCGAACCCTCGCCCGACCTTCCGGGAAGCGCTTCGGCGGGCCGGCTGATGTTCTGTGTACAACGCCACGCGGCCCGGCGCCTGCACTACGATTTGCGCCTGGAAGTGGGCGGAACTCTGAAGTCGTGGGCCGTTCCCGAGGGCCCCTCCCTGGTCCCCAATGCCAAACAACTGGCCGTGATGGTGGAGGATCACCCCATCTCCTACGGCGGGTTTGAAGGCAACATTCCCAAGGGCAACTACGGCGCCGGCTCCGTGATGCTCTGGGATACCGGCCATTACGACCTGCT
>JAEUQD010001031.1 GCA_016789925.1 Bryobacterales bacterium
TCCATGCAGCGTGATAGAACCCAACAAGACTCTATGAACGTCAATGTCAGCCGGCGTGGTTTTCTGGCTTCGGGCGCGGCGCTCACTACGGCGTTCGGCTTTGACCTGCGTCCGGCAGAGGCGGCTGCGCGCGAACTGAAGATATCGCGGACCAGCCAGACGCACTCGATCTGTCCCTATTGCGCGGTGGGCTGTAGCGTGGTGATTCACACGCTCGGCGACAAGGCGCGCAACGTGACGCCGGCCGTCGTTCACATCGAGGGCGATGCGGAAAGTCCCGTGAATCGCGGCACGCTGTGCCCCAAGGGTATTTCGCTGAAGGAATTTGTGGCTTCGGACCGCCGGCTTACCAAGGTTTTGTACCGTGCACCCAAGGCCACCGAATGGAAGGCGATTTCGTGGGATGAAGCCTACGAGAAGATGGCGCGGCGAATTAAAGAGTCGCGCGACCGCGGCTTTGAGGCGAAAGACAGCCAGGGCCGCACGGTGAACCGGCTGGCCAACGTCGCGCTGATCGGCGGCTGCACCGATACCAACGAAATCAATTACCTGTTGAGTAAATTCCGGTTTGGCCTGGGCATCCTGCCTTACGAGAACCAGAGCCGGCTTTGACATGGCCCCACGGTGGCCAGTCTGGCCGCCACATTCGGCAGAGGGGCGATGACGAACGGTTGGACCGACGTGGCCAACACGGACGTCGTGCTGGTAATGGGCGGCAACCCCGCCGAGAACCATCCGGTGGGCTTCCGGTTTGTGATGGAAGCCAAGCGGAAGCGGAAGGCGAAGCTGCTTGTCGTCGATCCGCGCTTCACGCGAACCGCGGCCATGGCCGATTGCTACGTACCGATTCGCTCCGGCACCGATATCGCTTTTCTGGGCGGGCTGATCAACTACTCCGTTACGACGGGGAAGTTTCAGGCGGATTATGTCCGCCGCCACACGAACGCTTCGTTCCTGATCAAAGAAGGATTCGATTTCAAAGACGGGCACTTCAGCGGCTGGGACGATGCCAGGAAGAGCTACGACAAATCCAGTTGGAGTTATGAGACCGATGCACAGGGGTACGCGAAAGTGGACCCGACGCTCGAACACCCACGCTGTGTCTTCCAATTGATGAAAAAGCACTACGCGCGCTACACCCCGGAGAAGGTGAGCGAGATTTGCGGGTGCACGCCCGAGGAATTCAAGAAAGCGGCCGAGATCATTACGATTGCGGCAACCGAGGACAAGACCGGAACCGTGCTCTACGCCTTGGGGTGGACGCAGCATAGCCACGCGGTGCAGTTGATTCACGCGGCGGCGATGGTGCAACTGCTGATGGGCAACATCGGCATGCCCGGCGGCGGTGTGAACGCGCAGCGCGGGCACGCGAACATCCAGGGTTCCACGGACATGGGGTCGTGGAACAACTATCCCGGCTATTTGAAGATCGCGCGCGCCAACCAGCAGACGCTCGACGATTATCTGAAAGCCAATACACCCAAGCCGTTGCGGCCCAATTCGCTCAACTACTGGGGCAATACGCCGAAGTTCATGGTGAGCCTGCTCAAGGCTTACTACGGCGACAAGGCCACCAAGGCCAACGGCTTCGGTTATGAATATCTGCCGAAAGCGGGGGAGACGGCCAGCCATGCCTGGGGTACGTTCTTCGACGACATGTATGCCGGAAAGATGGACGGCCTGATTTCGTTCGGGATGAACCCGGTGGCGAATGGTCCGAACACGGGCAAGATGCTGGGCGCGTTATCGAAGTTGAAGTGGCTGATTGTCGCGGAGAACTTTGAGACGGAAACGGCTGCCTTCTGGAAGGCGAAATCGCTGGCAGAGAAGTTCTATCCCAAGGCGTCGGATCCGGCGCAGATCGATACGGAAGTCTTTCTGCTGCCCGCTTCGTGTTTTGCGGAAAAAGACGGTGCGTTTGTGAATTCGTCGCGCTGGCTGCAGTGGAAGGAGGCGGCGCTCGATCCGCCCGGGGACGCCAGGCGCGATCAGGAGATCATGGCGCGGCTGTACCTGGAAATCAAGAAGCTCTACGAAAAAGAAGGCGGTACGGCGCCGGAACCACTGATGGCG
>JAEUQD010001049.1 GCA_016789925.1 Bryobacterales bacterium
GGTCACGCGGCCGGGCCACGACTATGCGGTTCCGGAAGGATCGCGAGTGAGGCGGCTGGAGACCGTAGCGTTACCCATTTCGTCCTCGGAGATTCGCGAGCAGTTGGGCCGTGGCGAACAGCCGGCGTCCCTTCCCACTGCCGTGCTGGCGTATATCCGTGCGCGGGGGCTTTACGGCAGTCCGGGGACAGGCGACCAGTAGCCCCGCAGTCGATAGAGCGACTGAAGAAGGCGCTCGAGGATCCTTTCGCCCGCTCCGACTTCAACACGGGTTGAGACATCGGCTCCGTAGCCGCCATAAGCGGCGGACTTGAGGTCAGGGATATAGCCGGGCCATTCGCCACCGGCGGAATAGGTGTAGCCGTAGAAGAGGGGGAAGGCGACATCAGCGCGATGTTTCCATGTCGTCTGGAGGGTGTGGAGAGGTTCTCCCGGGATGGCGGCGAGGGCAATGTCGCGACCGATGAGCGCGGCTGCGATTCCCACTTCGACGCTTTTGCCACTCTCCCAACGGTCGTCCAAGCGGAGCACCTGCGCATTCGTCCGAATCGGATGGCTGGTCATGCCGGTGTCGCGCAGTTTCGCCCGGGTTTTCAGGACATCGGCGGCCAGTAGTTCGCCCATACGGTTGACCTGGGCGAAGTCGTCCTTATCGTTGCCGGCGCGGCCGAGAAACAGAGGATTCATGTCGCCCGCGCCACCCTGGATGAACATTGACTGCACACCGGGGAGGGCTTTCTCGATAGCGGCGTTCATGGCACCGGGAAAGTCAGCGGAGTATTTGCAGTTGGTGGGTCCGAGGACGACGGGATGAATCGAGTGATGGATGAGCAACGCCCTGGGACCAACGCCGGGTTCGGACACTTCCAGGAGCATGTACTCCGCGTCGAGCGGGCCGTAGGGAATCCGTTCGAGGTTGTTAAAGGCGGCCCGGGCGCGCCCGTGTTCGCGGAGCACCAGGCGGTTATAGCCAAGCTGGGCGCTGCCCCGGGCAGTACTCAACCGGGCGACGAACATCTGGCCGGCGGCCTGTTTCAGGGCGCTAAGAATCCTGTCTTCCGTTTGGCGCAGGAATGTGGCTTGCGCCGCGTCCGGTTCGGGGGATAAGAAGAGCGGACCGGAATGGGTGTGGGACGCGGCCAGCAACAGCAGCGAGAAACCCAGTTTGGCGGCTTCGTCCCTCAGGCGGGCGGAAACAATGCTGCCCAGATCGAGACTGACAATCGCGAGGCGGGCGGCCGCACTTTCCAGAACGAGCACCTTGGCCATGAGTGGATCGTGGTGGCCGTTGGCTGGGCCGCAAGAGCGGTTCCGGTAGCCGTACATGGGCATGAAGTTGGCGGGCGTGATGTCGACTTGGGCGAGGCCCGCACGCAGGGGAACCAGTTCGTGGACTAGGACCTGATTCTGGCGCTTGAGAACCAGAGTATTGGGCGCCGTGAGTTCGTAACGGTCCGTTGTGACCTCCTGCTCTCCGGTTGCCGTGATCACCAGCGCCGAGCCATCCCAACGGGCGACGGTCTTGGCCGGCTTGCCCTGGACTTGGTTGGGCCGGTCGACGGCGTCGGTGGAATAGAATGCCGTCTCCTGGCGGCTGTTCTCGAGGACGTGGACGATGAGCGTGGGGTCGCGATGGTCGATCTGCACGATCCGAGACGACGGAGCCGACTGCAATCGCCATTCGCCGGAGAAGTCCGGCCGTGGAGCCGCCCACAGGGGCGCGATACTGAGTAGAAGCAGAAGCCGCATCGAAACAGATCATACCAACGGCGCTAGGATGGGAGCATGGTCAGGTGTGGTTGGGTCACAGTGGGGGTCCTCTTGGCGAGCGTGGCGGGCGCGGAACCGTTGCCGAAACGATACGATTGCCGCAATACGTCAGCGCCCATCCAGGTCGATGGACGGTTGGACGAAGCAGCGTGGAAACAGGCGCCGTTTACGGATCTGTTTGTTGACATCGAAGGGGACAAGAAGCCCCGGCCTCGATTTGCGACGCGGGCCAAGATGCTCTGGGACCACCAGTACTTCTACGTGGCGGCGGAAATGGAGGAGCCGCATGTCTGGGCGACGCTGACCAAGCACGATTCGGTGATCTTTCACGACAATGATTTTGAGGTTTTTATCGATCCGAATGGCGACACGCTCGAGTACTATGAGTTTGAGATTAATGCCCTCAATACCGGGTGGGATTTATTCCTAAACAAGCCATACCGGCATGGAGGGAAGGCGGACAACGGGTGGGAGATACCGGGACTGAAGACAGCGGTTTCCGTGCGCGGCACGCTGAACAACCCGAACGACCGTGATGAGGGGTGGACCGTGGAGATGGCGTTTCCCTGGAAGGTACTGGGCGAATTCGCGCACAAGCCGGCTCCGCCGCGGCCGGGCGACGAGTGGCGCGTAAACTTCTCGAGGGTGGAGTGGCAGCATCAGGTCAAGGACGGAAGGTACGAGAAGATCAAGGGACTCAAAGAAGACAATTGGGTGTGGTCGCCGCAGGGAATAATTAACATGCACGTGCCAGAAAAATGGGGAATTGTCCACTTTATTAAGGTAGACTAGCAGAAACGCTTACAATGTCTTGCATTGTTTGCGGGGGCAGCCTGCACCGTTGCCGCCGCTCGCTTCTGGGACGCCTCTGCTATCAGGCCGTCTTCCGTTGCGAACAGTGTCGCCGGCGCTACACAGCGTGGCAGCCGTGGGCAAACATGTTCAAGACGTACACGAACTGCCCGAAGTGTGGGCAGACTGAAATGGAGCGACGGCGCAGTTTAGATGGGATCGACCGCGTCTACCAGAATCCCGCAAGCTGGCTCCAGCGCTTTTTGCTTGCGCCCATCTACCATTGCCGCGATTGCCGCATCCAGTTCTACGACTGGCGTCCGAGGAAGCAGGCGCGGACCGGAGGAAGATCAGCGAGCGCGGGCGAAGTCTAGCAGACGGTCTACGTCGTCGCGGCTTAAGTAGGCGTTCAC
>JAEUQD010000155.1 GCA_016789925.1 Bryobacterales bacterium
CCGATCCGCTCGACGATCCTCCGGGCGTGTGCCCCAGATGGTGCGGATTCCGCGTTGGCGCGGAGTCGAAGTAAGCAAATGCCGCCGTATGGGTCTTGCCCACCAACACCGCCCCTTTCTCCCGCAAAAGGAACGTCAGCCTCGCGTCATTTTCCGCCGGAGGCGCATCGGCGTACACGGGCGACCCATGCCGCGTCGGCAGCCCCTGCATGTCGAAAATGTCCTTAATTCCAAAGGGAATCCCCGCAAGCGGCCCCTGCCCGCCGCCCTGCGGCTTCACCGATACCCAGGCCCTCAGTTCCCCGTCCCGCTGCTCAATCTCGCGCAGGCACTCTTCCAACGACGCAAATCGGGTCATTTTCAATACAGTACCCCGAATCCGTTGGGCCTTACCGCGCACCCGCGCCCGTAACTGATTGACATCCGGTCTCCCTCGGTCTGGTCTTACAATTGCTCCCTTTCTGAGTGCGTCTTATGTCAGCCCACAGCCTGTGGAGTGTGCAAGAGCAAGACTTCCCTACCTCTGCCAGCCGGCGTCAACAACTCCGCTTTTTGCTCAATTACGCCGTCCTGGCCCCGTCGTCCCATAATACTCAGCCTTGGCGCTTCCGGATCGGCGACGGAGGCGATAGTGTCGAATTGTGGGCCGATCGTTCGCGCCGCCTCCCCGTCGCCGATCCCTGCGACCGCGAGTTGTTCATCAGTTGCGGCGCCGCTCTCCTCCAGTTGCGCCTCGCCATGGAAAACTTCGGTCCCCGAACCTACACTGAACTTCTTCCTGACCCCGGCGAACCGGACTTCGCCGCCCGCATCGAGTGGGGCCATCAGCCCGTGGACCGGCGCTCCGAGCGTCCGCTGTTCAAAAACATCGTCTGGCGGCATACCGACCGCGCTCCCTTCCAGGACTGGACTGTCCCCGCCTGCCTCCTCCGCGAACTGGAAGCGCAAGCCGCCAAAGAAGGAGCCCGCTTACGCTTCCTCCCCGCCGGTGCTGCCCGCGAGCCCGTCGCCGCGTTGATCTCGGAGGCCGTGCGCCGTCAGGCCGCCAATCCCTCCTTTCGCCGCGAACTGGCTCACTGGATGCGCCCCAACTGGAGCGAATCGAGCGATGGCATTCCCGGCTTCGCCGTCGGCATTCGAGGCTCGCTTTCATCCACTTTGGGTCCCCTGTTGCTCCGAACGTTCAACTGGGGAAGCTGGATGGGGAAGGCGGAGGCTCGCACTGCGCGCGAGGCGCCGGTGCTGGCGGTCTTGGAAACCGATACAGACGACGCCAAAGCCTGGCTCTCCGCCGGCCAGGCCCTTTCTCGCATTCTGCTGCGCGCCTGCGCCGAAGGCGTTCGAGCGTCCTTCCTCAACCAGCCCATCCAGGTGCCGGAGCTTCGCGCCGAGCTCGGCGATGGAGCCCAATCCGGAGTTCCCCAGATGATGTTCCGCCTGGGCTACGGCTTCCACTCCAAACCCACCCCGCGCCGTCCCGTGGAGTGCGTGGTCAGCTAGACTATCGGTCGAACTTTGTCTCAAATCGGCGTTTATCCGTGTTCATCAGCGGCTGGCCTATTTCCGGTGTTTTCAGCATGCTGCCAGGCTAAAAGGAGTACGACGTCGACAGATAAAGCAACGCTGAGTTCGCGCCGGGTGTCGTCTTCTTCACGAACTCGCCCGGAAAGAACCGGCCCACCCCCGCCGCGATCGTGAACCCGAAAACCTGGTAGTTGGTGTAGAGGTCGAGCTCCTGCCCGGCATGGCGCCCCGCTGAACCGTCGGCGGACCGGACAATCGGCCGTCCCTGGATCGTATAAATCGCGTCCCGTGGATCGGCCAGCCACGTGTTGTTGTACATCAGGATGCACTGCCACTTCTTGCCCAGGCTCAGCGTGTTCACTGACCGGATGTTATGCACGTTCCTCCACCCGATCAGGTCCACGTGGCCCACCTTGTCGTGTGCCGCCGGGTAGAATTGGTCGAACGTTCCGCTCTTGCCGCTATTCGGGTCTGTCCCCGAAGCGTACTTGTATTCCGTCGCCAGGTCCAGGGGCTTGCCGAACAGCGTCGTTTTGTGCCCCAATAGGGCGACGCCCGCGCCGGCCCGGTGTGGCAGCGGGCCCACCTTCCCATTCTGAAGAATGCCTTCCAGCGTCACGCGGAAGTTGCCCGGCAGTGGAATCGCCCACCGCGACCCGAAGGCATTGATGCCGAGGCGTCCTTGGCCCGTGAATCCACCCGGACGGTTCTGATCGTGCCGCAGTACATAGAAGTCAGTCACGGTCTTGCCGAAGGTGTTGCTGAGCGTGTTGTAGGTGCCCCACAGCCGGTCGCCCAAAACAGGGCGGTTGAACTCGTTGCCCCGCGTCTGCACCGGGGACAGCAGCATGAATTCCAGCTTCAGACGCTGGGTGACATGGTACAGGCGGGCGGTATCCCAGGTGCGGGCGGTATACGCCCATTGCGGCGACCCGCTGATGCGCGTGTCTCCATATCCGATCATCTGGCGCCCAACCGTCAAGCCCAGCCCCGTCTGCTTCGCGGAAAATAGCTCGATGTATCCTTCCTGTAGGTCGAACGGATCCCGCACATTCCCCGGTGGCGGCAGCCCGTATCCCGCCGCCCGCGCATCCTGCATCATCCCCGAAACCTTCACCCACGCCGCCGGACGCCAGGTGGCGCCCAGCCGGCTACGCACATAGTCGGCGGCCAAGTCGCGGTCGCGTCCGAAAGCGATGCCGGTCCGGTCCTCGAACCGTTGCCGCACTTCCCCCGACAGTTGAATTCGATTCTTCGTCCGCTCGCCGAGCGCCGTGTTGAGTTGCTTACCCGGGTCCTGCCCCATCGCCGGCCGGACGCTGGCGCCGAGCAATAGCAGAACCGGCAGTGCGCCGGTCCGCCGATTCAAAAAACCTGACATCCAGTCCGCTGATTATGCCACAAAATCGTTTCAGCCAATTCAGCGGGTTGTGATAGACTCGCGGTAGGAGGCTCTAAGGGATGACGAAGTCGATTGCTACATCTGTCCTCGCGCTCGGCTGTCTGGCTGGAAGCGCTTTTGCTGCCAATTCGGTACAGGGTGAATACATCGAGGCGCGCACCGCCGACGTGTTTACCGGCGCCTGCTTTGCCAACTCAGAAGTGGGTTCGGTGGGACAACTGGCGGTCATGGGCTGGCGCGTCGGCAAGGGTTCTTTTAACGGTGTCAAACTGGACGGACTGTCGGTAGTCGGGGTTCTGAAAGCCAACAACACCCTCGGCGATGTTCACAATTCCGCCTACCCCGTGAAGTCCGTCCTCATCGTCGACGAGCGGGCTAGTCTCGAACAGCGTCTCGCCCTGGAAGCGTTCGCGAAACGCATGGGCGGCGACCTTCTCCAGGATGTTGTGAAGGTGAATTATCTTCCCGTCGACTTCAAAATCGAAAACAACAACGTTCACTCCGCGACGGCGAAACTCACGGCGGGCACCCTGGCCACCATCGAGACCCGCGCTCTCGCCGGCAAAGACGCCCACTGCTCCAACGAAGAAGTCTGGTACCTGCCGCTGACCAAAGTGTCCCATGCGATGCCCGCCTTCACCCTCGCCCATCAGTACAAAGGCGAAGGTTTGGGCGGCACCTGGTCCAGCCCGGACAAGCGTAGCGCCTTCGTCGCCAGTTTTCAGTTGAACGACTAACTTTTTTCATTTTCGTCCACTCCTCCGTGAACGATCGGGGCAGAGCAATCTTAGCTCTGCCCCATTTCTATTTGTACCGAGCTTTTATTTCCCGAACCTGAAACGGGAAAAGCCTCAGCATCACCTATGTTCCATGGCGAACCTGTGGGCCACGGCTACGGAACAATGAAAAGGCGAAAGTAATACCGGAAAATGTCTCTTGAAATCGGCCCCATTCAATGATAATTTCTGGGGGTACATTTTCCGCCTCTGGGTGCGGAGAATCCGTGCGCGTCGCATGCGCTTCGAGTTCTTCGTAAGAAGTTAACGTCCAAGTCAATGCTGTTGGCGCGCCCGGGCCGGCCGAAGGCTTTGTTGGCGTGTCTCCTGGCTTAGGAGGCAATGTGCCGTTTGAGCTTTCGCTGGTTGACCTGGTCTCGCCGTATGTTCTTCAGGGAGACACGTTCGGCGCCTGGCACGCGGTCTTATCGATCCTGCGCGTCGCCGAGCACGAAATCGCCGCGGACGAAAACGGCATCACGATTCGCGGCACGGTCGACTTCGAGGGAAACCTCTCGCTCGATCCGGCCAACATGTCGATCACCGCGGCCAACGCGGAGAACCACCCGCAGAACGACGCGTCCCGCCGCGACCCATGGATCGACATTCGCGACGCGAAACTCGATTTCCAGTTGCTGGTCCCCCGGGTCGCCTCACAGAAGGTCTCCACCGCGGTTGCGGCCATCGGTAACGGCGGAGGTTTCGCGAACTCAGCCGCGGTCATCAACGCCTACGACACCAACCCCAACGACGCACCACCCTCCGATTATCCGACCACCGGGTTCACGCTCGACCTGCTGCTGACGACCGTCGTCTTGCGGCCGCCCTTTCTCAAAGGAGCAAAACGCGAACCTAACGGGCAACTGGTGCCCGATCCCCAGCATGAGCAGGTCAAGTTCACCCTCCCGCGCCTGAAGTTCCGGCTGGCGCAGGGCCCGCTGAACAACGATCCGATCACCGCGACCCTCCTGTCGGCGGGTGCCACCGGGCTGGACGATCCGGGCGATCTGGGCGTCGCCGAGCTGATCAAGATGGACCCGCCCTACGCCTTCATCGGTTCGTCTCAGGTAGTCGGCTTCGGGTTTCGTTCCGGCATTCTCGACCTGTCCGACGGCTCCACTCCGCCCGACGTCCTCGCGCAGTTCGGCTTCGATGAGGCGTGGACGGGGCTCTACCTGCCCGAGATCCGTCTGTTTATCGCACCCAATGGAGCCCAGGACTTCGCGATCGACGCGGGTGTCGAGAACCTGCTGATCGGCATCGGAGCCTCTTCGGGTGTTACTGGCGATTTCTCGCTGCAAGTCCTGGACCAGGGCGCGGGTCCGTTGAAGCTGGGCGCGCGGTTCTACGACGCGGACCAGCGCGGCTACGGACTCGCGCGAACCTCGGCCACCACCGGTACCGTGCAGTTGCCCGAACGGTCGCGCATGGTCGTCGACATCGAGGGCGGGCGAACGCCGATCACGTGCACCGTCACTGTGCAGGGCGGCGCACCGCAGAACAACCGCGTCATCGATATCGACCTGTCCGCGGCGGCGGAGCGGACGATCACCATCAGCGTCAACGATTCCAGTTCGCCCCAACGAACCGGCACGCTCACGATTACGGCCACGCGGCGACCCGCGCCCGTCGTGATTCCCGGAACCACATCGCTCGGTCCCGTACCCGCGGCGGTGCTAACAACCACGTCGATCACGCAAGGAACGGCGGTCACCCGACAACCCCGGCTGCTGCTGGTTTCCGAGACTCCCTCGACAGCGACCATCGCCCTCGACGTCCCACCGGCGCGGCAGGCTCTCACCGCATGGACCATCAATGGCGTGCCGCAGGCGGGGACCCATGCCACCCTCACCGTCGATTTGCCTCCGGGAACGGATGTCACCATTCGCGCCGATCTCCCGGGCGAGGTCGCTGTCGGCAACTTCACGGGATACTTCCGGTTC
>JAEUQD010000029.1 GCA_016789925.1 Bryobacterales bacterium
GCAGGACGTCCTTGGTCATCCCCCGGAAATCCTTGCGGGCGATTCGCTGCTCGAATTCGGCGTAAGGAAACGTCTTCGCGTCGGCCCGTGCGACACGGGGTAACGCTGTCCAAAGCAAAGCACTGGCACTCCCGGCGAATAGCTGACGGCGTGTGGTCATGATTCCGTTAAGCATATCGCGATCCGGGCGTGCTTGGCGAAGGGCACTGTTTCAGCGCATGTGAGCGGAGGCAGCCAGTGATATTCTCAAACCATGATGGAGCGGATCACGATCGAGCCGGGCAAGCGATCGGGACAACCGTGCATACGTGGTCTGCGCATCACCGTGTGGGACATCCTAAGTTGGCTGGCTGCAGGCATGTCCGAGCGGGAAATTCTTGACGACTATCCCGAGCTCGAGTCAGAGGACTTTCGCGCCGTGTATGAATTTGCGGCCCGAATGGGCAGGCGCGTTGCATTGTGAGGCTATTGCTGGACGAAAACCTGTCGCGCAAGCTCGTTGTGCGCCTCGCTGAGCTGTATCCTGGGTCGGCTCACGTCGCGAACTGCGACTTGCTAGGACAGCCCGATCGGGAGATCTGGGCATTCGCGTAGCGAGAAGGTTTCATCATTGTGAGCGCGGATGCGGACTTCTACGAACTCGCAACAACGCTCGGACCACCTCCAAAGGTGGTATGGCTCCGGCGGTGGACTCACCCGACGCGGGACGCTGAGTTCGTGCTCCGCCGCGAAGCCATCCGGCTAACAGAATTCGCGGCGGACCCTAACTAACCTTGGGATCCTGGTGCTTGACCGCGAGTGATTCAATGCCTGGTGTGATGCCGACTTGTGGGTATGATCGTCCAGCGCTGCTCATAGATGTGGCGGACGAACTCCTCGGATTCCTCCCGCGGGGCTGGATCGATATGACTCAGCAAGCGATCCAAGTTGAAGGCACCACTCCGGATCAGGTTGGGCGGGTCTTTGACGGGCTGTGCTGGTGCGCGATCCATCTCAACCTTATGCTAGCCCGGCTGCATTTCGATGCCGCCTTCCTGTTCCTTGACGTCGAGGCCCGGAACATCGCGGGAGAAGGCGACGTTGCGGTTCACGGCGTCAACGGGCTGGAATCGCACCACGGAATTTGCTTTGAGTTCGGCATAGGCAGCTCTTCCAGTTCCGTTTAGCAAGGACCCCGGAACAGACTACAAATTCGCTCCGAAGGCCAGCAGGCGGTCGTCGCAATCCTTCACGACGAACTCGCGCGAGTTCCATGGCATGTTGGCAACGCCTCGAGTGAATTCCACGCCTCGAGCTGCAAACTCGGCATAGTGGGCGTCGGCATCCTCGATGAAGACGTAGGCGTCGAGCAGTTCGTCGGAATATTTGTTCGGATTGGCTGTGGGTGGCTGGGCGCGTCGACGTCTAGCTATAGCTAAGCTAGCCTACCAAGGGAGGCCCCCCGGCTCTGCCGGGGTGGCAGCAGCAGTTTGACATTTCCGGTAGTCCATCGGGAACCACCCGTGAGCCGCCAAGCACACGAACATGGAAGCCCCATGGATCTCAAGGGGAGCCTACAGCAGGTTGCTGTTATCTGCATCGACCAGGTAGCGATGATGCGCTGCTCAGATCACGAAGACTGGGGGTCCACGAGCTGGGTGTCATAATGCTTCATCGTCAAACCCGGAGCGCGAAGCGCCCGCCAGCCGCTTTGAGCGGCTCACAAGAATAAAGCCCCCAGCTTTGCTGGGGGATAAGCGAAGCGTTACCGTGCAACACCCGGATGAGCGCGACTCCCTTGCTTCGCACGACCGTGGCGGCTTACCAGTGTGAGTGAAGGCCGACTGTGGCGCAGCGATCAGTCCAACCGACCGCCTCCAAAGCGCATCTGCTAGACTGAATGACCTCGGAGGCAATGGTGCGCGCGCTCTTCTTCTGTTTCTTATTGTTGGCCATACACTCTAGCTTGGAGGCTCAGTATTCAGATGATTTGCCGGATGCCCGTACCAGCCGATTCGGATTACACGCGGGTCCAGGGACCCACTCTCCCACACCGATCGGAGACCTCGGCGCGGTCGAACTCGTCGTCGATCTCCGCGGCTTCGTGCCAATGGCGTTCTTGACGAAATCAGCAAGGATCTATGATAGTTTGTTCTTCCTTCCCCTGCGCTGGTATAAGGTCCCCACTCGTAAAGCGCTCCTCATGCTCTACTTTGGCGACATCACCTCTGACGAAGTGGCGGCCAGTACGCTGCAACAGGAACGCCAGCGCTTTGCCGCAACTCGCTTCCTCTCGGAATCCGCCGTAGAGGGCGAGGCAAGAAAATGGTGCAACGTCGCCTATGATCTAGCGCGCGGAGATTCCGGTCGTGTTTTTGAACAGGTGGTCGGTGGCAGCTACGATGCGGCAGAGCCCACGACGGTCTTCTTCACCAAAGAGAGCGTCTTTGTCCTTACCAACTTCAAATACACGCAAATTAACGTTGCCGACAAGGGCCAAGTTCTTATGGCCATGGAATTCTCTCGTTCGAACCGTAGCTACAAGACACTGTATTATCTCTATTCCACTACCATCGCCAGCAAGTCCACGCGGGAGATTCTCGCTGCCACAGGCCCGTACGTCGCTAAGGCCGTGATGATTGCCTTCGGCCTGTAGGCTCTTGCCAGCGGCTAAAGCCGGGATGATCCCGGGATGATCCTCCTCCACGCCCTTCCCAAAGGCCGCCCCCGCAAAGTCTGCGAAGGGGATGATCCCGGCCGCCTTCGGCGACTACCTCCCGTGGCCTTCGCAGTCCAAGCGAAGCGATTGGGTTCTCGTTGTGGGCATCCAAATTGCACAGGGTTCCAGTATAGTCGAGCGCTTCATTCGCGATCTGAGGTCAACCGGCCAGCAGCGGGATCGGAGTGGCAGATCCCCGAAGACGCCACTGCGTTGACCGGTTCTCGGCGCTCCGGCCGGATTTCGGCCATCCGGGAGTTGGCCGATTCTAAGGTTCGAAGTTCCGCCGGCCTTGTCGTAGGCAAGTACGAGTTGCGGGAACTTCTAGTAGTGATAGCGACAGGCGAGAATCCTAATCTTGTCCGGCAGCACCTGATAAACGAGCCGATGCTCTTGGTCAATGCGCCGCGACCAGGAGCCAGCCAACTCGTGCCGCAGCGGTTCCGGCTTGCCGATGCCAGCAAACGGATCGCGTTGCGTGTCTCGTACGAGACGGATGATGCGAATCGCCTGAGCTCGATCCTTTTCTGCCCACCATGCCAGGTCGTCGAACGCTGGGGTCGAATTCGACGTTCCTCACAAGCCCAATTTCGCTACGGTGTCATCCAGCGGCACCCCGCCGGCGCGTTCCAGTGCGGCCAGCAACCGTTGCCGCATGGTCTCGGACTTCAGCAGGTATGCAGTTTCGCGTTCGGAAGCGATTTCCTTCCAGAGCGCGATGGGCACGATGACAGCCGTCGGCTGGCCGGCCTCGTCGGTCACGACTTGGATATCCGCTTCGGACACACCTTCATTCTAGCGCCCGGTGATAGTTACTTCGCGGGTTATGCCGCCTGTCTCGATTTGGAAGATGTTGGCTCCGGCGGCGATTCCGAGTTGCACTTCCAGGCCTAGGAGGCCGGGAATCTCCGCATCATAAGAGCGGACGCCACGGGCGACTCCGCCACCGTTGGTCGAGGTGACGGTGACGGTCGCTTGAGGGAGCGGGAGGCCGGCGGCATCGATGACGCGGAAGAGGACGGCGTCGACCTGGCGGGCGCCGCGGCGGGCCGTTTGGACGGTGGACAGGATGGTGATGCCGGCCGGCTGGTTGTTGGAGACGGCGTACCAGTAGGGTGCG
>JAEUQD010000173.1 GCA_016789925.1 Bryobacterales bacterium
CGACATCCAGGCTGAACTGCCCCGCCGTCAACACCAGCGGTTCTTCTCCGGCTTCCAACACCGCCGGTTCCTTGCACCCCGCCACAAACTCCAGCACCCGGTCCGCGACCTCGTTCGCCATAAGATAGTAGTGGTGTTTCGGCAGAACTTGGCTCAAGTGGAAGAACGAATTAGTCGCGCCTGCCACCAGTGCGGCCGCAAGCGCGAGGAAATCACGCTCATCGGCGTCTCAAAGATCTTCCCCCCCGAAGCCATCCTCGAAGCCCACGACGCCGGTCTTCGCGACTTCGGCGAAAACTACGTTCAGGAGTTCGAAGGCAAATTCCCCGCCGTCCAGCACCTGACCGGCGCTCGCTTCCACCTCATCGGTCACCTCCAGTCCAACAAGTCCCGTAGAGCCGCCGAACTCTTCCAGGTCATCCAGACCGTCGACTCACCGAAGCTCGCACGCCGCCTGAACGATGTAGGCCGCCCGCTCGACATCCTCATCGAAGTCAAACTCAGCGAAGAACAGGCGAAAGCTGGTGCC
The DNA here is from genome assembly GCA_016789925.1 of Bryobacterales bacterium. Taxonomy (GTDB): domain Bacteria; phylum Acidobacteriota; class Terriglobia; order Bryobacterales; family Bryobacteraceae; genus JADLDI01. The sequence goes on from JAEUQD010000173.1 coordinate 530, forward strand.
GCCCCCGAAACTCTCCCCGCTTTGCTCGCCGAAATTGGGGCCTGTCCCCATTTACGCCTCCTCGGCTTGATGACCATGCCCCCCTGGGACGACGATCCGGAAAAGTCCCGCCCCTATTTCCGTCAACTCCGCGCGCTCGCCCAACAGCACTCCCTCCACGCCCTCTCCATCGGCATGTCCCACGATTTCGAGGTCGCGATTCAGGAAGGCGCTACCCACATCCGTGTCGGCACCGCCTTGTTCGGCAAGCGGCAGAGCCCGTGACCCTCGGGTATCACTCGCCCATGCCGCCCGCCCGCACCGGCGTGGCCGACTACAGCGCCGCCTTGGTCCGCGCCTTGCGCGATGCCGGCGTCAACGTGGCCGTCAACCCCACCCGCCCCTGCGACCGCGAGGTCTACCACATCGGCAACAATCCCACGCACGCCGCCATCTACGCCCGCGCCCTCGACCGGCCCGGCGTCGTCGTCCTCCACGACGCCCTGCTCCATCACTTCTTCCTCGGCCGCGGCAGCGAGCAACACTACGTCGAAGAGTTCGTCTATAACTACGGCGCGTGGACTCGCGGACTCGCCCACGAACTTTGGCGGGGCCGCGCCCGCTCCGGTCACGACCCCCTCTATTTCGACTACCCGATGCTCCGCCGCCTCATGGAGCGCTCGCGCGTTGTCGTCGTCCACAACCCGGCCGCCGCCGCAACCGCTAAAGCCCATCACGCCGCAAGAATCGTCGAAATACCACACATTCTTGAACCCATCCCCGAGCCGCCCGGTTACGCGGTCGACTGTCTCCGCGCTCAGTGGGCGCTGCCGCCCGCCGCCTGTGTCTTCGGTATCTTCGGCCACCTGCGTGAATCCAAGCGTGTCCACACCGTCTTGAATGCCTTCGAGCGTCTCGCAGCCCAGGACTCCGTCCGCCTCCTCGTCGCCGGCGACTGCGTCTCTTCCGACCTCGCCCGCGCCCTCGACGCTCGCCTCCGCCACCCCCACGTGCTTCGCAAACCCTACCTCTCCGAATCCGGCTTCTGGCTCCATGCCGCCGCCGTCGACGTCTGCATCAATCTCCGCTACCCTTCGGCAGGCGAAACCTCCGGCATCGGCATCCGCCTCATGGGTTTGGGAAAACCCATCATCGTCACCGCCGGGCCGGAAGTGTCCCGTTTCCCCACAAACACGGTCATCCCCATTGATGCCGGCCTCGCCGAGGAGGAAATGCTCCTGTGCGCCATGCATACCTTGGCAACCTCCCCCATCGCCGCCCGCCGCCTCGGCCACGCCGCCAGGAACTTCATGACCACCCACCATTCCCCTCAACTTGCAGTCCAGGGGTTGCTTTCCGCGCTGGTTGACTATAATTAAAATCTGGAGCCGCATTTTTGCAGTAATGGAAGACCTCATCAAGAAACTCCAGAGCGAGATCACCGCCCTCGAATACGAGTTGCATGTCGAACTGCCGCGTGAGATCGCTCGCGCACGGGCGCTCGGCGACTTGAGCGAGAACGCCGAGTATCACGCGGCCAAAGAGCGGCAGTCCTACGTTGATGCCCGCATGTCGCAGCTCCGCAAGCGAATGCGGGAATGGTCCATGGTCGATCTGTCCAAAATCCCCCGCGACCGTGTGGGCCTTGGCTCGGAAGTTGTGGTTCTCGACACCCGCAAGGACGAAGAGATCACCTATAAACTGGTGGCCAGCGAAGAGGCCGACGTCAACAATGGCAAAATCTCGACTACCTCGCCCATCGGGCGCGGCCTGTTGGGGAAAGTGATTGGCGATGTCGTGAAAATTCAGATTCCCGGCGGCAGCAAGGAACTCGAAATTCTCAAGTTGAGCACCATTCACGACCTGGCATAGAAGGTTTTACAGAATGACCTACACCCGTGCAATCGGGATCGGCTGCGACTTCATCATCAAGCGCATCGTCCGTGGCCTCGCCCTCTCCAAGATCCATCCCAACGCGCTGACCTTTATCGGTCTGCTCATCAATGTCTACGCGGCGGTGCTGCTGGCCCAGGGAAACTTCTGGGCGGGCGGTTGGGTCATCGTCGGCGCCGCGCTTTTCGATATGGTCGACGGCCGCGTGGCCCGCGAAACCAACCAGGTCACCCGCTTCGGCGGTTTCTTCGATTCTGTCCTCGACCGCTACTCCGACCTCGGCCTCCTCATGGGCCTCCTGGTCTACTACGGCAGCATCAACCGTCCCTGGTATGTCGTCTTGACCGCCGTTGTCATGACCGCTTCGGTCATGATCAGCTACACCCGCTCCCGCGCCGAAAACACGATCCCCAAATGCAAAGTGGGCTTTATGGAACGGCCCGAACGCATGGTTTTGATGATGATCGGCACCCTCTTCAACCGCATGGCGCCGGTCCTGTGGGTCATTGCCATCCTCGGCAACATCACCGTCATCCACCGGATGATCTACACCTACCACGAGGCCAAGCGCCTCGAAGAATCCCAGTTGCGCTTGGCCGGCGAAGCCCGCGCCGTCGGCAAGTAGTTCGCCTGCTTCCTTTCTGACCACTCACTTTACATCAACTATAGTACTCGGTACCATAAAATGGGATTTGTTCTGAATTCCTCGCATGGCCGTCTCACGAGTTTTCCTGACAAAGTGGTTTCAGCGGTCTGCCCGAAAAGAGGAGATCAGCACCGCCACTTTGTTGGATGCAGTAGAGCGTGCCGAAAATGGCCAGATCGCAGCCGACCTCGGCGGCAGCGTCATCAAACAGCGCATTTCTCGGCCAGGCCAAGGTAAGTCAGGAGGATACCGGACGATCATCGTTTTCCGCAAGGGAGACCGGGCCGTGTTCATGTATGTTTTTCCTAAGAACGAGCGCGACAACATCACCACTGATGAACTCGTGGCTTTTCGAGAAGCCGCTAAATACATATTGGCCCTGAGCGACCACCAGATCGCGGCGTTGACGAAGAAAGGAGACCTCGTAGAGGTAAAGAGGACTTGACCAAACAATACCGTAGTGATGCCTTGGCGGCCATTCACGAAACGATGGAGGCCCTGCACGGCGTGGGCGCCATAGACAAAAAGACAATGCGCCAGTTTGACCACAGGTGCCTGACGCCCGTCCAGTCACTGTCCCCGGAATCCATCCGGGCGATTCGGGAACGCGAGTGCGTCAGCCAAACCGTGCTTGCCACGTACCTCAATGTCACTCCGAACCTCGTCAGCAAGTGGGAGAGGGGTGAGAAGCGGCCCTCCGGCCCAGCGTTGAAATTGCTCTCGCTCATTGAGAGACACGGCCTTGCCGCCGTGGCATAAGTGCGGCCGCCGGAGCCGGCAATCCGGCGGAGCAAATTCCGGAGTGTCCCCGAACTTGTTAAAGCGATTCGGGAATACATCCGTGAAAACAACAAGCATCCCCATCTCTTTCATTGGGTGGCCAAACCCGACCATCCTGTGGAAGATCGAGCGCGCAAACGAAGCGCGGGAAGCGCCGCTGAAATGCCTACTGTAATTGTGGTCGTGGACCCAAACTACGGAGAACGCATCGAGACAGTTGCACAGACTGCTCCGGTCTGGGCCGTTGCCGGCCTCGTCAACAAGGCTGCCTGTGAGCGCATCTGGGCCGCCCATGGGACGGTCGATCACCGGGAAAGAGGAGCCGTTACTTGTTACGACGTAACTGACCAGGAGGACCGTTTGGGCAACCTCTTGACCGTGCTTCCCACGTTGAAAGAACATCACGGGAAAATCCACAATGATCACTTCTTATTTCCCCACGGCTTTGTTCTCCGGGTGCTCGGTCTTACTCCGACCGAGACCGTAACCTCCGCCCTTAAGGAGCTTGGATTCTCGGCGTTCGTCGAATTAGCAGAAGGCTTCAACGCCTACAAATAGCCGCGCGTCACGCGCGAACTTCCAGTCGGCCTCTTTCAGACTGCCTCCTGCGGAAGATAAAAGACACTTCATGGAAGGCCCCTCTAATCCTCGATCACGAACGCCATCCCATGCTCCGCCGTGTGGGTTAACGACAAAGCGATCCGCCTCACCTTCAACTCCGGGGCCACCTCCGCCGCCCGCCCGCTCAGCCGCACCGTAGGCCGACCCAACGGCTCTTTGGCCAACTCGAAATCCTTGCCACGTGATACCGCCGCGCCACTCCGCGCCGTCGGCAAGTAACGCCTAAGCGTTCAACAACACATCTTCGACCGCCTCAGGATGTCTGGCGATCACGGCTAACAGGACGCGCGTCGGTGCATCAGGGCATGACCGGCCCTGCTCCCAATTCCGCAATGTAGCCGGCGGAAAGCCGAACTTGGTGGCGAACTGCACCTGGCTGAGCCCCATCCGTTTGCGAACCTCGCGCACATCTACCTGAGGCACGTCGACGAGCGTGACCCG
>JAEUQD010000154.1 GCA_016789925.1 Bryobacterales bacterium
CGCCACCATGCCGGCGCGTCCCGCCATCATGCTCGCGTTCGACGCGCCGCGGGACCTCGTTCCCTTCACCGTCCCGGGCGACCCGCTCGTCGAACCGCAGCCAGTGGTATTCACCGCGGCCGATGGCATGAAGATTCGCGGACAACTGTTTCTACCGCCCGGCAACAGCACCGAAAAGAAGCCCGCGATCGCGTACTTTCATGGCGGTTCGCGGCGCCAGATGCTGCTCGGCTGGCATCCGATGCTGGGCTATCACCAGGCGTACGCGTTCAACCAATACCTGGCGTCGCGCGGCTATGTCGTGCTTTCGGTAAATTTCCGTAGCGGCACGGGCTATGGCATGGAGTTTCGCGAAGCGCTGCAATTCGGCGCGGCCGGCGCCAGCGAGTTCAACGATGTAATGGGCGCGGGTTTGTATCTACAGAGTCGCGCCGATGTCGATCCCCGCAGGGTTGGCGTCTGGGGCGGTTCCTACGGCGGCTATCTTACCGCGCTGGCACTGGCGCGCGCGTCGAACCTCTTCGCGGCCGGTGTGGATTTGCACGGCGTTCACGACTGGAACGTCGTCATGCGTAACTTCAACCCAAGCTACAACCCGCTGGCGCTGCCGGATGTGGCTCGCACGGCCTTCGACGCTTCGCCCATGTCCTCGTTGAGTGGATGGAAGTCGCCCGTATTGTTGATTCACGGCGACGCCGACCCGCAGGTGCCTTTTAGCGAAACCGTCTCATTGGCCGAGGCATTGCGGCGCCAAGGCGTGGAATTCGAACGCTTGATATTCCCGGATGAAGGCCACGGATTCCTCCGGCATTCGCGGTGGCTTGAGGCATTCCGCGCGGCTTCATCATTTCTTGACCGCAAAGTACGGGATCGTAAGTAGCTCCGATTACTGTCTATCTGGTACCATAATAGGAACAAAATTTTCGGAGTTTGTTCCCATGCCAAAGAAGAAAATCACGCCTTCCAATTCAATTACAAATGAGGAAGGCACGACTGTAGAAAAACCCGTCACCGAGCCCAAGAAGGGCACGCGGGGGGCCACCACTGGCAAAGCAACCCTGAAGAAAGCTTCACTCGCTAAGTCCGAGTCTGCTCCTGTTGCCCAACCGGCCACGAAGCCGCAAAAGCGTACCATGTCCAAATCCACCGAAGCACAGGCTTCTGAAATTGACCTGTCGCGATATCACGAAGAAATCGCGGTGCTCGCCTACCATCTGTGGGAGGAAAGCGGGTACCAGCACGGAAATCACGAAGAGAATTGGTACCGTGCGCAGGAAGAAATCCGCCGGCGTTATTCGCAAACCAAGACGATGACGGCGGGCGCGGGCTCGCGTTAATGCATCAAACCGCTTGATCCAGCAAGAAAATGGGCGCTCCGGGATGTACTGGACCGCCCTGGATCACACTCGCATAGAAGCCCGACATTCCCCAGTAAGGTGACGCGGGGTCACCGTCCTTCACTTTCTTGTCGTAGATTTCCCGCTTCAGGCTTTCACCATACATGTCCAGCGTACGGCAGGGCCCACGCGGCTTTGTAAGTTCAATCACCACTTCGTTGCCCACGCGATACCGCTGCCCGGCGCGCCAGTGCCGGTGGTCCAATCCGTCAACGGTGAAGTTCTCCCCCAGCGATCCGTATGTCAGGGGATAGCCGGCTTGCGACAAGTGGTCGACCACCTCGCGCGCCATCACCAGGATGGCCTGGCGGGGACCACCGTGAATATTCGGATGAGCGCACTTGTCGCCGGCGAGGCCCAGCGGAGTCACCATACATTCGGCAACAGGATGTTTCGGGACTCCCCCGAGCGATACGTTGATCTGCAAAACCCGGCCGCGATTCATCTCTTCCATTCTCTGCTAAGATGAGTGACCGCATGCTTATCGTTGCCGCGATTCTCTCAATCTTCGTCTATGGCATGATTGCCGCGATGCTCGGGACGATCCTTCCCGATTTCTCGAAACGATTCAATCTTTCACCCAGCCAGAATGGACGCATCGCGATGGCGCAGGCCATCGGCCTGATGATCGGTTCGTTCGCCGCCGGTCCCCTGATGGACATCTACGGCAAGAAGTTGGGCGTTGTCGGCGGGCTCCTGTTGATTGCCTTGGCGTTAGTCGGGTTGCGCGGCGCAACCGGCTACGGTTCGATTTTGCCGATGATCTTTGTGCTCGGCACCGGAGGCGGCGCGCTGGTAAACGGCGGCAATGCGCTACCGCCCGACATTCATCTTCAGTCGCTGACCACGCCGGGCGTCTACAACATCCTGAACCTGTTCTTTGGTCTGGGTGGATTGCTGACTCCGCTCATCGCGGCCAGGCTGTTTCAGAACAACTCGGCGCGGCTGCTGATCTTCGCGGCTAGCGGGGCCTCGATCGCGCTGGTGATCGCCGCGATTACGGCCATGGCGCCGCCGGTGGGTCAGGTATCGTTCCAGGTGTCGGTGGTGACGGAGTTACTGAGCCGTCCGGCATTACTGCTTCTCTCTGCGCTGCTGTTTCTGTATGTGGCCGCCGAGGTAGGCGTGTGGAACTGGCTGGCGCGCCACCTGATTGCGCAAGGCCTGCCGGAGAAGCGCGCATTGACGATCCTGTCGCTGGGATTTGCGTTGGGCCTGCTGGTGGGCCGCGTTGCCGTGTCGCCCATCCTGTCCAGCGTCCCCCCTGAGGGTGTCTTGTTAGCCTCTGCGGTGCTGATGGCCCTGACCACATTCCTGATGCTCCAATCCGGCAATCCCAATGTGGCTTGGCTCGCCGTGTTTGGCGCTGGCCTCGCCATGGCTCCGGTGTTCCCCACCACGCTGGCGTTGGTGAACGCGACCTTTACCGGAAACCTGGTGGCCACGGCCACCGGAATCGCGCTCACGGCTGGTTGGTTGGGCTTGGTCGTCAGCTCGCCGATCATCGGCGGAATCGCGGGTGACGATCCCAAGCGGCTCAAGACCGCGCTGCTGCTGTTGCCGGTCTGTTCCGTGGTAATGGCTGGCGTTGTTCTCGCGCTGCGCGCGGCGGCGAACTAACCAGGATTTAATCGACCGTTTATCACATATTCCTTCGGCGTCTGATCTTCAGGCAACTCTCCTTTCGCGTAAATGGGTGAGCACACCGATTTCCGACGGGTGGCGCGATCTTCTGCGCGTCTACACCGTCATCGACGGGAGTGTGCGCGCCGGAAAGGAAGTTCCAAACAAATGAAACGAACAATGATCTTCACCTACGGGGTTGCCTGCTACCTCGTATTCCTCGCCACCTTCCTCTACGCCATCGGGTTCATCGGAAACATTCTCGTACCCCGGTCGATGGACAGTATCCCGGCGGCGTCGACGGGCTGGGCATTACTCGTTAACGCCTTACTGCTGTCCGGCTTCGCCCTGCAACACAGCATCATGGCGCGCGGCTGGTTCAAGCGTGCCTGGACACGCGTCATCCCTGAAGCGGCCGAACGCAGCACCTATGTCCTGATGACGTGCGTGATGCTGGCGGCGATGTTCGCCTTCTGGCAGCCGATCGGCGGCGTCATTTGGGACGTCGAGAACACCGCCGGACGCGGCATGATCTACGCGATGTACGCGGCGGGCTGGATGCTCGTTCTCGTCGCTACATTTCAGATCAATCACTTCGACCTGTTCGGGCTCCGCCAGGTGTGGCTGGAACTGATGGGCCGCCCCTACACCCACATTCCGTTCCGCCGCCCGTTCCTCTACCGCTTCGTGCGCCACCCGCTCTATGTGGGCTGGTTCCTGGTGTTCTGGAGCGCACCAACGATGACCGTGGCGCACCTGTTCTTCGCCGT
>JAEUQD010000192.1 GCA_016789925.1 Bryobacterales bacterium
GTGGAAGCCGGCTATCCGCCAGTTCCTCACCTTGGGCCTGGCGCCGCCGAAATGGGCGTCGGCCAAGTACCCTCATTACCCCTCGGTGGGGCGGTTTGAAGGCGACCGTTTCGACGCCGCGGGTTGGGTGGCCGAATATCCTAATCCCGCTTTTACTAACCGCCTTCCGGCCGACGCCTTCTGGGCGGCCAAACAGGTGATGGCATTCACCGATGAGCAGATCCGCGCCATCGTCAAGACGGGAGAATTCTCCGACCCCGCCGCGGAAAAGTATGTCGCTGACACGCTCATCAAGCGGCGCGACAAGATCGGTAAGGATTTCTTTGCCCAAGTGCTCCCGCTGGACCGGTTCGCGGTCAAGGATGGCCGTCTCGTCTTCGACAACTTAGCCGCTGTTCACAGATTGAGTGCCGCACCCAGTTACACGATGCAGTGGTCGGTTTTCGACAACGACAAAGAAACGCGGTCGCCGCTGGAGGGGCAAACCGGGCCCGCGGTCCCTGCGTCCGACGCCCGGTATCTGGTCTGCGATATCCACGCCGGCGACACCTCCAAGACAGTCAGTGTCTATCTCCGAGATGGCAGTGTTGTGGGGATCGGCCGCTGACTAGCGATTCTTCCGCATCCGGTAGTCTTCGACGCCCCGCGTGGAAATCACGCGACACATCTCAAACAGCCGCGACCGTGCCCGGATGCCGATCCGCTCCGACAAATACCACCGGGAGGATACATCGCCCGCCATCCCCGAGGGCACCGGAGCGTCACCCGCCTCGGAGTCGCGCAAATTTGTCGTGACGATCACCGGCTTGTTGTTGTTATACCTGTAAGTGATCAGAGAAGTAACTGTATCTTCCACCCAGTCGGTGACACGGTGCGCCCCCAGGTCGTCCAATAACAGGATTTCGCAGTCGAGCGCCGTCCGGTAGGCTTCGCGCTGCGCCGCACCGGAGGATTGGTCGTAACTCGAGCGGATGCGTTCGAGCAGGTTCTGGTAGTCGAAGAATACGCACTCAAAGCCGCGCGCCATGAGGCGGCGGATCACCGAGACGGCCAGGTGTGTCTTACCTGTTCCTGGGTCGCCAATAAACATCAATCCGAGTTTCTTCACCCCGGCCGGATACTCGCGCGCATAGGATGCCGCCACGGTTACCGCCGTCTGCAAAGCGCGGTGCGCCACGGGATTCTCCGGCTGGGTGCTGAACGTCTCAAACGAAGCGTTCCGGAACAATGCCGGGATGGCCGCGGCTTCGACCAGCCGGCCTCCCCGCTCCTGCTGATAGCAATCGCAACGCTCGACACCGGCAATGCCGTCGCGGTCCACCAGTTTCCAACCTGTACCCTGACAACGCGGGCACACCGCCGCTTCCGTCATGCTCTCAGGTTACTCCCCTCACTCGATCACGGCCAGCGCTTCCCCGGCGGTCACCGCGTCGCCCGACTTCACGCGAATCGAGGTTACGCGCCCGGCCCGCGCCACTCGCATCTCATTCTGCATCTTCATGGCTTCGACCACGACGATCCCTTGCCCAGCCGCGACCTCCTGCTGCTCCTCGACGAGCACGCGAACAACCTTGCCGGGCATTGACGCTTTCAATTCCTGCCGCGACCCCCGTTTGCCCTCGGCCTGTCTCGCGTCGATCTCCCGCGGGTCCGCCGCTTCCACCACAAAGTGCTCCGGCCCCACGTCCACAATGCCCTGCCCGCCATCCCACAATACTTTCGCTTCGTAACTCCTGCCGTCCCACAACACCGAGTAGATGCCCGGCTCGACTTCTATTACCGAGGCTTCGCCCGCTGCCGCCCTCTCACCCGCCGTGTATTCGAAGCGCCAGGCATCTCCCGCGCCTTCCTCCAAGAGCAATTCCCCGGCCTGGCCGTTGATTTGAACCAGCAACTTCATCGCAGCAGCCTCGACCTTCCGTCTTGAAGCCAAGCGCTGGCGCCTTGCTTCGCCACCTCTCCGTGCGCGGAAAGCCGCCGCCGGTGAATGCCGCTCACCAGCGCCGCCACAGCGGCCAGATCCGTCCGCGCGGAACCCTGTTTGCGCCGGACGAAGAACTCCTCGATCAGACCCGTATGCAAGTCCCCCTGCTGGAAGAATTCATCCTCCAGGATTTCCCGAAGAAAACTGATGTTGGTCTTGATGCCTTGGACGAAATACTCCGAAAGAACACGCCGCATGCGTGCAATCGCCTGATCGCGCGTCTCGGCCCAGACAATGATCTTGGCCAGCAGCGGGTCATAGTCCAGCGGAACCGTCCAACCCGCGTACACTCCTGAGTCGATCCGGATGCCCGGGCCGGATGGCCGGTCCAGTTGACGAATCGTGCCGGGCGAAGGCAAGAACTGATTGTCGGGGTCTTCCGCGCAGATACGGCACTCGATCGCCCATCCGCGCCAGGCGGTCTCGTGCTGCTGGATGGTGAGCGGTTGCCCGGCCGCGATGCGTAACTGCCAATGCACCAGATCCAACCCGGTTACCAGTTCCGTCACCGGATGCTCCACTTGCAGCCGGGTGTTCATCTCCAGGAAATAGAAACGATGATTTGCGTCTACCAGGAACTCGACGGTCCCGGCATTCCAGTAACCTGCCGATTGCGCCGCCCGCACCGCCGCTTCTCCCATTGCCCGCCGCATTTCCGGACGCCCGCTGACCAGCGGCGAAGGGCACTCTTCCATCACCTTCTGATGGCGCCGTTGCAGCGAACATTCGCGCTCGCCCAAGTGAATCATGTGGCCGAACTGGTCGCCGAGAATCTGGATCTCGACGTGGCGCGGCTTCTCGATCAACTTCTCCAGGTAGACGGCGCCGGATTTGAACGATCGTTCCGCTTCACTGGTCGCGTCGCGAAGCGCGGCCTCCAGTTCCGTCTCCGAGAAGACACGACGCATGCCCTTGCCGCCGCCACCGGCCGCCGCCTTCAAGATCACCGGGTACCCGATCTGCCGCGCAATCCGGCGCGCTTCGGCGAGGCTGTCCACCGGGTCTTCGGCGCCTGGGACTACCGGCACTCCGGCCGCAATCGCCATCCGGCGGGCTTCGGTCTTCAGCCCCATGGCCTGGATCGCCTTGGCGGGAGGCCCGATGAACACCAGGCCCGCCGCCTCGCACGCCGCAGCAAATTCAGCGTTTTCGCTGAGGAAGCCGTAGCCTGGGTGAATCGCCTCGGCTCCCGTCGCCCGCGCCGCGTCCAGTATCTTGTCGCCCCGCAGATAGCTTTCGCTCGAGGGCGCAGGCCCGATCGCCACCGCTTCGTCGGCCATGCGGACATGCAGGGCCGCCCGGTCAACGTCCGAATACACCGCGACGCTGGCAATTCCCATCTCCCGCAGTGCGCGAATCACCCGCACGGCGATCTCCCCCCGGTTGGCCACCAGCACCTTCCCAAACATGAAGCCCTCAGTGTAGCAACGCACCGCGATAGCCAGGCATGCTAAATTTTGTAATGCGTGGCCAATGAAGGCATCAGAGACTCGCTGAAGGAGCGTGGGATCCGGCTCACGCGCCAGCGGCAGATTTTGCTCGACCTTATCGACAAGTCCGGCGAGCATCTCGACGCGGAACGGCTGTACAGCCTGGCGCGCCAGGAAGACCCTAAACTCAACCGAGTCACTGTCTATCGCACGCTCAAATTACTCAAGCAGGGTGGCCTGGTCGACGAACTCGACCTGATGCACCTGGGCGGCGACCAGCATTACTACGAGACCCGCATGAAGCAGGAGCATGCGCATGTGATCTGCCTGCGTTGCGGGAAGGTGGAGGAGTTCTTCGGCGAGCCTTTACAGCGGTTGCGGCGGCAGATTGAAGATCACTTCGGGTTCAACGTCATCATCGCCCGTACCGAAATCGGCGGGTACTGCTCGCATTGCCAGGTGTTGCGCGCCCGCGAAATGGCGGTCGCCGCGGAGTTGCCGCCCCAGCCTGCGGTCCCCAAGAAGCGTGCTGCCCGGAGAGCCTGATGACGGCGGCCGGCTCGGCGGCGCTGGCGCTGCAACCCGCGATGCTGACTGTCATCAACCCCAGCGGCCAGCGCAGCCGCCTCGCGATTGCGCAGACTCCCTTTCTCATCGGACGCCAGTCCGGCAATCAGTTAGTGCTCCGCGATAACCGGGTCTCCCGCGTTCATGCGCAGATTGTCGCTGAAGACGGTGGCTACTGTCTGGAAGACCTGAACAGCCGGCACGGTTTGTATGTCAACGGCGAGCGCATCCAGGGTAAGCACAAACTGTTTCACTCGGATTCCATCAGTTTCGGATTCCCCGACGGGTACCAGTTGATCTTCCTCCAGGAAGAGCGCGAAATCGGGCGTCTGGTGGACCATGTCGCCAGCACGTCCAAGTCGGTCGGCGGCGTGGGCAGCAATCTAGCCAAACTCCGCGCGCTGGTTGAGGTGGCGCGTGCCCTGCAAAGCTCGCTGTCGATTCAGGAGGTGCTCGAGTCGGTTGTGGAGGCGGCGCTGGTGGTTACCGGGTGCGAGCGCGGCTTCCTCCTGCTGCGGTCCGACGCCGGGCTCAAGGTCGAGGTGGCCCGGGATAGCGATGGCGGCGCGATTCCGCCGGAGGGATTGGGCGTGCCCACCCAGTTGATTGCCCGCGCTCTGGATTCGCGCCGCGAGTTGTTGTCGATGCACTTCGATCCCAACTTCGAAGGCGCTACCGACCCCGATGCCTCCATCGCCCGCCTCGACCTGCGTAGCGTCGTGTGTGTCCCGCTGGTGCGGATCAGAACCGAGATCAGCGCCCATACGATCATCTCCTCGGCCAACGAGACCGTGGGTTTGATCTACCTCGACTCGCGGAGCGATCTTGCGGACTTGTCCTCAGGAAACAGGGAGTTGCTCCAGACGTTGGCCCTGGAAGCATCCACCGTTCTCGAAAACGCGCGCCTGCTGGAACAGGAGCGCGGCAAGCAGCGCCTGGAAGAGGAACTCCGCATCGCCCGCGGAATCCAGCAAGGGCTGCTTCCTCGCACGCTGCCTTCCACCGGCTGGTTTCGGGTCGCGGGCGCCAGTATCTCCTCCCAGCAGGTCGGCGGCGACTATTTCGATGTCGCCAAGACTGAACCCGGCACATGGGCCCTGGTCGTGGCCGATGTCAGCGGCAAAGGGGTGAGCTCCGCCCTGCTGGCGGCCCTGTTGCAAGGCGCCTTCCTGGTCGGAGCCGGTACCGCTGACGCCATCCAGGGCATGCTGACGCACCTTAACCAGTACCTCTACGAACGTACTGAAGGCGAAAAATACGCGACGGTCTTTTACTGCGCCGTTCATCGCGACGGCACGATCCACTGGGCCAATGCCGGGCACTGTCCACCCGTACTGCTCCACCGGGACGGAACCATGGAAGCGTGGCGTCCGACCTCGATGCCGGTCGGTATCCTCGATATCGGCACCTTCCCCGTTCGCACGGCGCGCCTGTTACCCGGCGACCGCCTTGTGATCTACAGTGACGGCATTTCCGAAGCGGTCAACATCCACGGCGAGTTTTTTGAACATGCACGCATCAATCGTCTGCTGAAGGAGGGTTGCACCTTGGGCGCCGGCGATTTGCACGCCCGCATTTTGCAGGAAGTGGGACAGTTTACGGGCGGCGTTGCGCAGGCCGACGACATGACCCTCGTCATTGCCGAATATAATCCGGAAGATGTCCCCAACGCCGCTTAAACTTGAACTGCTCGCCGAGTTCCTCGGTACGTTCGTCCTCATCCTCTTCGGTAACGGCGTCGTCGCCCAAACCGTCCTGTTTCCCGACAAGGGTAGCTTTACCAATATCAACATCGCCTGGGGACTCGGCGTTGTCTTC
>JAEUQD010000241.1 GCA_016789925.1 Bryobacterales bacterium
GTCCAGACCTCGCGCAGCCGTGAAACGTTCTCCTTGTTGATCTGCCTCAGCGTGGAGTAATGCGTGGTGGCTTTGTCGCCGAGGTAGACGGGCCAGTCATGATTCTGGGCATGCGCGCCGAGCGAGAGCGCAGCGGCACACACAAGGAGCCCGAGCGAAGTGGACATTCTTACGGTGATACCACGATCCACGGAAGGCAAGACCACTGGAAAGCCGCCGGAGTCGAGCAGGGGCTTTTAAAATCAGTGTTCCAGGTCTACAATTCTTCTGTAATCGTTTTGTGGTGCGTGGAACGGGAGGAGGTCCGCCGTGCTTTCCTTTCGGTGGTTGTGGCTCAGTTTTGTGTTGCTCCACCCTGCGTTTCCGGCTGATGTGGAGAGACTCTACGTAGTTGAACTTGCAGGGGATCCGGCCGCGGTGGGGATGGCCCAGGTGCGCGCCACCGAGCGGGTCCGCGTGGGCGCCCGGTTACGCGACGAAGTGAGACTGCGCCAGCAAGCCAGCCTCACGAGGCTGGCGATTCGCGGGATCGTTGTCGCAACCACGGAGACGGTGGCCAATGCCGCCATCGTGCGCATGACCCCGGCTGAGGCGTCTCGTCTCGCCGCTCTGCCCGGTGTGGTTCGCGTCGAGCCGTCGCACCCGGCTCACCTGCACGTCGACCGCGCCGTGGACGTGCTTGGGGTCCGTCCGGCCTGGGAACTGGCGGGCGGCGTGTCGAAAGCCGGCGCCGGGACCAAGGTGGGGATTATCGATACGGGGATTGATAGCACGCATCCGGCATTCCAGGATGCCGGGTTGACCGCTCCGGAGGGGTATCCGCGCTCGGACACGGAAGAGGGGCTCGCCTCCACCAACTCCAAGGTAATCGTGTACCGCAACTACGAAAAACTACTCACCGCCAAAGCTAAGCCCACCTACCTGGACGAGGTTGGGCACGGGACCAGCGTGGCGTCGATCGCTGCCGCCTCGCGGCACGACATCGGCCCGAGCGTATTCGCCGGCATGGCGCCGAAAGCTTGGATTGGCGCCTACAAAGTGTTTTCCACCGCCTACTCCGGCACCGAGACAGCGGTGTACCTGAAGGCACTCGACGATGCCGTTAGCGACGGCATGGACGTGATCAACCTGTCGATCGGAATGAACAACTGGGACAACGAGTTGGGCGTAATCTCCGACGCCGAGAAACGCGCCGGCGAACTGGGCGTACAGGTGATTTACTCCGCGGGCAACGACGGCCCCAAGCGCGCCACAGTCGCCAATCGGCCGGATGGGATCACGACCCTGGTGGGAGCGGCGAGCAACAGTCGGTTCTGGGGCGGCCGCCTGCGACTGGCCGATGACACGGTTTACGCCGCGATTCCGGTGGAACCGCCGGACATGCCTAAGGACCCGGTCACGGCAGAGTTGAAGTTCGTGGGAGACCTGGATTCCAGCGGCTTGGCCTGCGACCCGCTGCCGGCCAACTCGTTTACCGGCAAGATCGGTGTTGCCTGGCGGGGCAACAAGCCGGGGCGGTGCGGCATCACCACCAAACAGTCCAACCTGAAGGAAGCCGGCGCCGTCGGGCTGGTGGTGATGGCGGACGACTGGGAACCCGAACCGCGCGGCATGTCGGCCGGGGACGTACCTGGCCTGCGGATCGGCAATGCCGACGGGCACGCGATCCTCGACCGGCTGGGCGCCGGAGAACGCCTTCAAGCCACCATGGAGTTCGCCTGGGAGACGCAGGAAACGCCGGTCCGCATGGCGTCGCTGTCGAGCCGCGGGCCGGGAAACGGGTTCCTCATCAAGCCGGACCTGGTCGGCGTGGGCGAATACGTCTGGGTTGCGGCTCCCGGAGGCAAGTACGCCAGCGGCGACGGCACATCCTTTTCGGCGCCAATGGTGGCGGGGGCCATGGCCGTTCTCAAGGCGGCGCGTCCGGGCCTGACGTTTCCGCAATACCGCTCCCTGATTGTGAACACGGCGAAGCCGATGAACGCTCCGGTGATGGAGGCCGGCGCCGGGCTGCTGGACCTGGAGGCGGCGATGCGCGGAACGGTCACGGTGGATCCGGTCTCGGTTTCCTTCGGCGTGCAGGATGGAAGCTTCAGTCTGGAGCGCGAAATCGCCATCACAAACCTGGGGGAGGCGGGCGCATTCTCGCTCACCGTTGAGCCCATGGGCGACGGACCGGCGCCTTCCGTCGACGTCGCGCAGATCGCCCTGGACTCGAAGGGGCAACAGCCGGTCCGGTTGCGGCTGGAGGCGCAAGCGGTTCCGGTTGGGGAGTACCAGGGATTCATCGTGATTCAAGGCGCCACCCCAGGCGCGCGAGCCCGAGTCGCCTACTGGTTCGCCGTGCCCGTGGGACGGACCGAATCGATCGCGACGGGTATGTCCAAACTGTCGGGTACGACGGGAACCGTGATCGACTATTCGCTGTGGTTCCGGATCACTGACCGGTTCGGGATCCCGACGCGCCGCACCATCCGCTGGAACCGCACCAGCGGAGACGTGGTCGGCTTGGGTCTTTACTTGATGGGTCCTGCCGCGCGGGGAATGTGGCTGTTCAGCGCCCGGCTCGGTCCCCGGCCAGGCCGGTCGATCTTCCGCTTCACCTCCGACGATGCGCAGGAGGACATCTGGTACACGGCCAAAGGCGACGCGCTCGAGCAGTTTCTCGTCCCGTCCACCTATGAGTATTACTTCGGCAATGTGCCGGTGGGCCAGGTGAAAGAGACCTCGGTGCGTCTGTTCAGTCTCGGCTCCGGCGCGGTGCGCGTTCGCGGCTTCACCCCACCCGCGCCATCGTTCACGGCGGGAAGTCCTGCGTTGCCGTTCGACATTGCCGCCGGCCGGACCGCTGACATCACCATTCGGTATGCGCCCACCACTACGACAGTGCAGTCGGGCTGGTTTCAGATCCTCAACAACGATGGGCAGATGAGCGATCTCGGCATCTGGGTATCGGGCCGCGGCGTCCCGGCGGCGGATAACCCGGTTCCGGTGCTGACTTCCATCGCGCCGGACAGCGCACGGGCAGGGGCGGCAGCGCTGGCGTTGACTGTCGAAGGCAGTTTCTTCCTGGACAGCAGCGTCGTAGAGTGGAACGGCTCGCCACGTCCCACCACCTTTGTCAGCACCAGCAAACTGACCGCCGCCATCCCGGCCGCCGACCTCGCGCAGGCGGGCACCGCGCGAGTGACTGTCTTTAATCCCGCGCCAGGCGGAGGACGGTCCGCGGCGCTGAGCTTTCGCATCGTGGCCGTGGCGATCACGCCACTGACACAAGCGTGGCCCACCGTTCTGCTGCACGAGATCAGCACGGGTGCGTGTCCGGAAGTGACGGTTTTCCTGAATGCCTTCGATCGGGACGGCAAGGTTGTGGATCGGGTGGTGCCCGGCAATTTCACGTGCAAAGAAGACACCCAGCCGGTGCGCTGCGAGGTCACGGCCGCGGCCGATTCCAACAAGCCGCTGTCGGTGGTTCTGATCCTCGGCAGTAACCAGATGGGTACCGCATTTGATGCCGTCAAGAGTGGCGCCAAGAGCTTTCTGGAATTGCTGGCGCCGCAGGACCGGGTTGCCGTGATTCACCTGGAAACGGAGGCGCGGGCGGTGCAAACCTTCACCGCTGACAAGCGCCAGGCGGCTACGATGATCGATGCCCTGCGCGTGGTGGGCGACGGCAACGCGCTTTACGATGCGCTGCTCCAGGCGGGCGTGATCCTGCCGTACGAGACCAACCGGCGTCACGCCATCGTGTTGGTCACCGGGGCAGGGAACCTGTCCGGCTCTGCCCGCTCGGCCCAGACCGTGCTCGATAAGATGCGGACCACGGGCATCCCGTTGTTCAGCGTCCCGATGCCGGGTTTCCCGCCAACCGACGAAGCGGACGCACTGCTGCAGCGCGCCAGTGTCGAGACGCAGGGCCTTTGGCTGGGCAGTAACGAGGACGTGGGCACGAGGCTGCGGCGAGTCGGCCAAGTCCTCGGCACGCAGTTTGCCGCCGTGTACGTGAGCGGCAAGCCTGACGGCAGGAGTCATGATCTGGAAATCGAGGTGAAGTCGGCCCTGGTCACGACGACCGGTGTGAGGAGTTTCACCGCTTGCAGGCAATAGCTCGAGCGCGGTAGCGCCACAGCAGCAGCAAAGCCAGGCAGGCGGCGAGGCCGAAACGGCGTGTCCAGCCGGCGGCGAACACAATGGTGGCATTGAAAAACATAAAGGCCAGGAACGAATGGATAGTAATGCCGATCCACCGGGGCCGACGGTTGTATGCCGCTTCGTTCAGCCACATCCAGGCGACGTCAGCCAGCCAGACGGCGGAGAACAGGTAGTTGAAATAAATGCCGCCGCCCCAGTCGATATAGAAAATTTCAGCGGTTTGGCGGGCAGTGTCCATGTAGGCCTCCTGGTGGCTCCAATGATGGTAGACAGAGAAGGCGGCCAGCATGTGGACGGTGTAGAGAAACAGTCCCAAAGTCCATTCGGCACGGGCCAGGCGACCTCTGCCAAGAAGCCACGACGCCAAAGCGAGCACGTAAAGGGCACACGCCAGGCGGACGCTCCACAGCGTCAACAGGGTCCCGACGCTCGGTTCGTCCGTCAATTCTCCCGCAGTGTTCTCAACGCCTAGCCGCGTCGATCATCTTCTTGATTTCCACCATCGACTGTTGCCTGGTTTCCGGCGTCTCGTGGAAGCTGAGGATCAGGGGACGGTGTTCGAATTCGGCGAAGTCACTGACGCGGGTCAGCCGGAGCAGGGTAGCGGCCGCGCTGCACCGCACGGTACCCACCGGATGGGTCAGGGCGGCCTGCTCCACGTCCTCCAGGATGCCCGTCGGAACGTCGGCCGCGTCCATCATCTCAAGATTGATCAAGGCCCAGAGCGGCCCCTCCTGGTCCTCTTCCTTTAGGGCGGACGCCAATGTTCGCTGTTGATCCACCTTCACACCCATCTGGCTCAATGCATTCATGAGGGACAGGCGGAACTTCCCGTCGGAGTGCGCCAACCGCTCCTGCAGCACTGGAATGGCCTGTTGCACGCGCCCAGCCACAATGGCGGGAGGAATCCGCCAGTCGTCGACCGCCGCCACCTGGCGGATGAGCACCCTTTCGGCATTGGCCCGCTGCCCACCCTCGAGGCGCAGGAACGAGTCGACGGCGATTTCCTCCCGCCATTCTTCCGATTCGCCGATCACGCTCTGCATAAACCTGCCGTAGTCGTCCATCATCTCCCTTTTCCTAGCAGGCGAAAACGGGTGGCGGAATCGATCAGGGTCGCCCACTCACTTGCCGGCGGCCGCCATCATCTTCTTGATTTCCAGCAGCGACTGCCGCCGCGTTTCCAGAGCCTGGTGGAAGCTGAGGATCAGGGGGCGGTACTCGAAATGGGGGTCTGTGCTGACACGAGTCAAGAACAGCAAGGCAGCGGCCGCGCTGCACCGAACGTTCCCGGCGGGATGGGTGAGCGCGGCGTGCTCGATCTCCTCGAGGATGCCTTCGGGAACTTCGGCGGGGTCCATCGACTTCAGCGTGATCAGCGCCCCAATGGGCCCATCCTCACCCTCTTCTTTGAGGGCCGATGTCAGAGTTCGCTTCCGATTCACCTTCAAGCCCATCTGGGTCAAGGCGTTCATGAGGGTTAGCCGGAACTTGCCTTCGGCATTTGCCAGCCGTTCCTGCATCACTGGAACCGCCTGCTCGACTCGACCGGCCGCGAGGGCCGGCGGAATCCGCCAGTCGTCCACGGCTGCTAACCGGCGGATGAGCACTTTTTCGGCGTTGGCTCGCTGTCCTCCCTCCAGCCGCAGGAATGAGTCGACGGCAATCTCCTCGCGCCACTCCATCGACTCACCGCTCACGCTCCGCATAAACCTGCCGTAGTCGTCTCTCATGTCTCTCTCATGAACAGGCGATAACGTGCTGCGGAATCGATCAGGATTCTTTTTCCGGATTGTAGTGCTTGTAGTATTTGCCGTAGTAGCCGTAGTAGTAGTACGAGTTGCTGATTTCCTTGTGGACTTCGTTGAGCACGACGCCGACAATGTTGGCGCGCAAGCGCTGCAAAGTGCTGAGCACGCTGGCCACGCCCTTCCGGCTGGTCTGACCCGCCCGGGCGACAATAACGACGCCGTCGGCGAGGGCGGCCATCTGAAGCGGTTCGGGAAAGCCCAACAGGGGCGGCGCGTCCAGGATCACGAGATCGTACTCGCGGGTAGCGCTTTCGAGGATGTTGGGCAGCATCTGCCCAACGACGTCCGCAGCCCTGCGGGTCACGGTTCCGGCCGGCAGCACCCCGAGGTTCGGAGCCCACTCTGCCTGCAAGACGGCACTTTTCCAATCCCGCGACTCCATCATGACGTCGGACAGGCCGACGGCGTTGGACATCCCAAAGCGCTTGTGCACAGTCGGCCGACGCAAGTCGCAATCGATCAACAGCGTCTTATGGTGCTGCTGGGCGTGCGCCAGCGCGAGATGTACGGCTGTCGTGGATTTACCCTCGGACGGGGCCGCGCTCGTGAACAACAGCGTTTTGCAGTCGCGCGCCATGTCGCCGAGCAGAATCGAGTTCCGCAGTGTCCGGATCGCGTCCTCGTATAACGAGACGCCTTTGACGGGCGCTAGCGTTCCGTCAGAGCTGGAGGGCAGAGCGAGCGCCGCCAGTTGGGTCCGCCATCCTTTGACTTGCGGGAGCGTCCCGACCACCTGGGTCCGGAGCGAGCGCGACGCCTGCTCCGGATCGCGAAGCGTGTCGTCCATACTGTCATGGAGAATCGCCACGCCCACGGCGAGGATGGTTGACAGGAGCAGGGAGAGGGCAAGGTACAGGCTTGTCCGTGGAAATAC
>JAEUQD010000244.1 GCA_016789925.1 Bryobacterales bacterium
GGACACTGCCCGGCCATGACCCACCCGAGCGGTTTGCTGGGAGTCGCCGGCCCCATGGCGCGCACCGTCGAGGACGTTCAGTTCCTGTTTTCCGTCCTGGCCGGCTACGACCCCGCGGACCCGTTTTCAGCCCCCGTTCCGCCAACAAGCTACGAGGCAGATGGCGCTCGCATCGGGCTGATGGCGCAGTTTGGCGATGTCCCCGTGCAAACCGCCTGCCGCCAGGCGGTGGAGCAGGCTGCCCGTGAATTCGAAGAGAACGGATTCGCGGTGAGAGAATTCAAGCCTCGGGGACTGGAGCGTGCGCCCAACGTGTGGTCGTTCTTCTTTTCCGAACTGACGGTGCCTTTTACCCGCGAGTTACTCGCCGGACGGGAAGAGCTAGCCCATTGGACCGGGACGGAGTTCTATCTCCGCCTCAAGGACCGGCCGGAACCGACCGGACGGCAAGTCGTGGAAATGCTGGCGGCGCGCGACGCAATGCGCGCATCCATGCTGGCGCAGATGGAAGACGTCGACATGTTGTTGTGCCCTGGCGCAGGTGTAACGGCGTTTCCGCACCGGCAGCGAAAGTTTCCGACGGAGGGTCGCGAGATCGGATTGTTCCAGGCGACGATGCCGCTGGTTTGGGTGAACCTGCTTGGATTCCCCGCGCTCACGATACCGGTCACCGAGGACGCTGGTGTCCAGTTGATCGGACGCCCGTGGGAGGAGGAGCGATTGTTCGCGGTCGCGTCCGAAATAGGGTTAGGCTGAAAGGAGGGGGGATTGTGGCCTCGGAGAAATCGCAAACGGCGCGCGCATCGGGAACTCTGGGCGAGATATCGCTATTTGGCGTGCCCGTCCGGTTCCACTTTACCTTTCTGTTCCTGATGGCCTTTTTGCTGGCGGCCGGCCTGGGGAGCCGCGAAGCCAACATGGCGAGCGACGCGCTGTTTGTCCTGGCGCTGTTTCTGTGCGTCCTGTTACACGAACTGGGCCATGCGGTCACCGCAAGGCGCTATGGAATCAAGACTATCGAGATCGTGATGTACCCGATTGGCGGCGTGGCGCGACTGGAAAAAGAGGCGGCTCCGAAAGCCGAACTGGTGATCGCGTTCGCCGGTCCACTCGTGAACATTATTCTCGGAGTGGCGGTAGTCGTGGGCGCGTCGTATGCCGGACTGGACCAGAAAGCGAACGAGTTATTGACGCGGATCGCGGCGGCCAACTTCTATCTCGCCGGGTTCAACTTAGTGCCGGCGTTCCCGATGGATGGAGGAAGGATTCTGCGCTCCGCCATCGCGATGGTCAAGGGCGAACAGGTCGCCACTCAGATTGCGTCCCGGATCGGCCGCGGGCTGGCCGTCATGATGGCGATCTACGGAATTATCGCCGGCCAGATCTTCTTGCTGTTGATCGCCCTGTTAGTCTTCCTGGCGGCCACGCAGGAAGGCGCGGTTTCCGAAGGGCGGGCGCTGACGGCCGGCATGCCCGTCAGGGCCGCAATGGTCACCGCGTTCCACACGCTGCCGCACGGCAGCACCTTGCGCGAGGCGGCTCAACTGCTGATCGCCACCACGCAGCAGGATTTTCCGGTGGTTCACGGCGATCAGGTGGTGGGACTGCTGGACCGAACCGCGTTTGTGCGCGGGATGGCGGGGGAGGGGCCCGAAGCTTATGTGTCGGCGGTAATGGACAGGGACTATGTAAGGCTCGATCCGGATCGCGATCTGGCCGAGTCGCTGCCGGCGATGGCGGAAGCCGGACCTTGCGCGCTGGTGATGGACGGAGAACACTTGCTGGGCTTGCTCACCCGCGAGAACATCGCCGAATTCCTGATGATCCGGAAGCTGGGCTTGAACCCGGGCGCGTCGGCGTCGACAACGGCAACCGGGGTATAGGCAGGGATGGCTGATTCGCATCGTGTGGTCATCGTAGGGGGCGGGTTTGGCGGGCTCTACAGCGCGCTGGCCCTGCGTAAGTTGCCGGTCCAGGTCACGCTGATTGACCGCCGCAACTTCCACTTGTTTCAGCCGCTCCTCTATCAGGTAGCCACGGGCGGGCTCTCGCCCGGTGACATTACCGCGCCGTTGCGCAGCGTGCTGCGCAAGCAGAAGAACACCCAGGTCCTGATGGCGGAATGCACCGGCTTTGACGTGCCGGGCCGCCGGGTGCTGTTGGGTGACGAAGCCATCGGCTATGACTCGCTCATCGTGGCGGCGGGCGCGGAGAATCACTACTTCGGCAATGACGGTTGGTCGGCAGCCGCGCCGGGATTGAAGACCATTGAGGACGCCACGGAGATGCGGGCGCGCATCCTGAGCGCCTTTGAGCAGGCTGAACGCGAAACGGATGCCGAAAGAAGGCGGGCATGGCTACGCTTTGTCGTCGTGGGCGCAGGACCCACCGGCGTCGAACTGGCAGGGACGTTGGGCGAGATCGCGCGCGACACCCTAAAGGACGACTTCCGCCGAATCCGGCCCGAAGAAAGCGAGATCCTTCTCATCGAAGGCGGAGACAGAGCCTTACCGCAGTTTGTCGCGGAGTTATCGGCCAAAGCGGAGAACGAGTTGATCGGGTTGGGAGTGAGGACCCGGACAAAAGTGAGAGTTACCGCGATCGACGTCACCGGCGTGACGCTCAATGGCCCGCGAGGAGAGGAACGGATTGAGTCGTTCACCGTTCTCTGGGCGGCGGGCGTCCGGCCGTCAAGCCTGGGCCTCCAGTTGGCACAGGAGCTCGGAGCCGAGACCGACCGGGCCGGCCGGGTTGTGATTGGCCAGGACTTGTCGGTGCCCAGCCATCCGAACGTCTACGTTCTGGGGGACTTGGCTCATCGCGAGCAGGATGGCGCAGTGCTGCCCGGACTGGCGGCCGTGGCCATGCAGCAGGGCCAGCATATGGGCAAAGTCATTGCGGCCCGGTTGGCGAACCGGCCGGCCCCAGCGTTCCGCTATGTTGACAAGGGAACGCTGGCGACCATCGGCCGGCATGCCGCGGTGGCCCAATTCGGACGCGTGAAGTTGACCGGATTGATCGCCTGGCTGGCGTGGCTGTTCATTCACCTCCTCTTGCTCGTGGGATTCCGGAACCGCGTGCTCGTGGCGACACAATGGGCGTTTCAATACTTCACCTTCAACCGCGGCGCGCGCTTGATTACCCGCAAGGGCACGGCATAATATAGATTCCCGCAGCCTATGCCCCTTGAAACCTTGTTCTCCCTTGCCAACCTGGCCGTCCTGCCGGGATGGTTGCTTGTGGCGATTGCACCGGGCTGGCGCTGGTCGCAGCGCTATGCGGCGCTGCTTGTCCCACTCGTGCTTGGGCCTGTCTACGTCTGGCTGCTCGCCACCAACTGGGGGCCTGGCGGGTTTTCGAGCCTTGAGCAGGTTGCTCTCCTGTTCTCCAACCGGGCCTTACTGCTGGCCGGTTGGATTCACTACCTGATCTTCGATCTCTTCACCGGAAGCTGGGAATCCCGCGACGCCCTCGCCCACGGCATTCCGCGCTGGGCCGTGACGCCCTGCCTGGTGCTCACCTTTCTACTGGGGCCCGTCGGCCTTGCGACATATTTGCTGGTGCGCGCCGCCTGGCGAAGGCATCTCGATCCCTTTGAGACCCGCCCATGACAACATTCCTGCACTCCGTCCACCGCGAGTACCCCGCTCTCTTTTGGGTGGCGTGTTTCAACGCCCTCCTCATCTTGCCCTCGCTCGCCGGCCTCGCTTTCGATCCACGACAAGTGGCCGGCATCAACCCCTGGATCAAGCCGTTGAAATTTGAAATTTCCGTTGCGATCTACGTGTTGACCGTCGGCTGGATGCTGCTCAATCTGCCGGCTGCCGAAACCAGCAAACGCCTCATTTCGTTCGGAGTCGCGCTGACGATGGCCTGCGAGATTGCGGCCATTGTGTTCCAGGCCGCGCGCGGAGTCAGTTCGCACTTCAACGAGGCGACGCCGTTCGACGGAATTGTCTTCGCGGTGATGGGCTTGCTGATCACGCTCAACACGCTGGTGGCCGCTTGGCTAACGGTACTCTACTTCGTCACGCCCACGACTCATCCGCCCGCCCTGCTCTGGGGCATCCGACTGGGCCTCATCCTGTTTCTGCTCGCCAGCGGGGAAGGGTTTCTCATCGTCCGCAACATGGCCCACACCGTGGGCGCGCCGGACGGAGGGCCAGGCCTGCCATTTCTGAATTGGAGCACGCAGTGGGGCGACCTCCGGGTGGCCCACTTTCTGGGGATGCACGGAATCCAGCTTCTTCCGTTGCTGGGCTTTCTCCTGTCGCGCCACGACCGCGACGCCGGCGTACTCCCCGTTGCCGCCGTGTTTACTGTGCTCACAGCGATATTTGTCGTGACGCTGCTTCAGGCGTTCGCCGCCCGGCCGGTGCTGCGGCTTTGACCGTCGGAAACATAAATCGGCATAGGGGGGACGGTCACCCGTCCGCCCCTGCCACACCACCGGACATGCGGGTCCGCATCCGGCGGTTCGGTGGGTTTAGCGGCACCTAGGGTCCAATCTCGGAAGTCCGAGCGAGTCGAAATAGGCATTGGGCAGAGCGAGCCACATCGCCTCGTGTTGCGCCATTCGCCAGGGGCCGTGAGTCTTGCCTGCTGCCACAGCCGACAGCACGACACTCACGCCCCGTTGACAGAGTTGCGCAAACCGGGTTCGTCCCCGCCGCCACT
>JAEUQD010000186.1 GCA_016789925.1 Bryobacterales bacterium
CGGTGAGCACGACGAGGCGGGCTTGTTCATGGGGAAGAAAGCCGGCGCTTTCCAGCAGACGGGGCCAGGAGGTAGGCTGGTCGCCGTCGACACGATAGTAGGGCGTGGCGGCGAACGCGGTGGCGGCGAGAAACAGACTAACGGCTAAACGCATACCAGAATCCGGCACGGACGTCGTGGAAGCGCATCGGGTTCGGGTTGCCCTGACGGATCAGGTACTGGCCGCGCAGAACATCGACGGAGAAGACGAGGGCCGGGGGCAGGAAGGGAGCGCGGAAACGAAGGCCGGGTCCGGTTTCGACGAAGTTGGCCCAGTATTGGCGCTTGGGGTCGGCGGTGAGGTTGCCGTTCCAATAAAGCTGGAGCTTGCGGTAGGTGAAGCCGAGCTTGTTCTGGGAGTAGAGGATGAGGGAGTTATTGAAACGGGAGACGAAGACGGCGTCGCCGTGGTTTTCGAAGAAGAGACCGGAGGAACCAGCCCCCAGCAGTCGGCCGAACCCGCGGGAAAAGGAGACGCCACCGCGGTAATCGGCACGCTGCTGGGGTTGGTTATCCCGCCGTGTCAGATAGCTCATGGCGTAGCCAGCCTCGGCCCAGGCCATGAGTCCTTTGTGGACGGGAGTGGCGATGCCGACGGCTGGGATGACGGCCGATTCGGAGAGGTATTGCGGATAGACTTCGCCAGGGCGCTGAATGGAGCCGCCGAGGTTGCCGATGAGGCGGAGCGAGGCGTAGGGGCGGAGACCGTGGAGAAACGGGAGGCGAATCTCAGTCTTGAGCTGGCCGTAGGCGAAGGTGTCTTTCCAGCGCGAGGAGTAGAAGGGGAGGATCCACGCGGAATTGCGGACGGCTTCAAACTGGGGACGCAGATTGTCGTAGGCGCGCTGGGCTTCGGCGGCGATGTTGGGGTCGGAGGAGAGGCGTGCGCGGTCGAAGTAGCGGATAGCTTCCCGGTCGTTGTGGAGCTGGTTCTGGGTCCAGCCTAGCTTGAGGAGAGCCTGATGGTCGTTGGGGTCGGCCTGGGCGAGTTCGGTGTAGTACTTCAGGGCATCCTTGAGGAAGCCGTTCTGGTAGGACTTGTCGGCCATGGCGCGGAGGTCGGCGCGGGTGTCGGTTTTGGTTGGCTCGGGCGCGGGCTTAGGAGGAGGTGGCGGGGCGGGTTGGGTAATGGGAGCGGCGGCGGCCGACGGGTCGCGCGGGGAGGCGGGCTGTCCTTTTAGGAGAGCGAGTTGGTTGAGGGCCACGCGGTCGTTGGGGGCGTGCTGAAGCAAAGCTTCGAATTCGCGTTGGGCGCGGGCGGGCTGGCCCATCGCGAGATGGAGATAGGCCAACTCGCGGCGAAGTTCTACGTTGGTGGGATCGAGGGCCAAGGCTTGTTCGAATTCGTAGACGTAGGGGTAGCGGTTGGGGAGGAGCCCTTTGGCCTGCTCGATGGCGCGGGGGTTCCCGCTGCGGGCGGCGGCGAGCAACGCGGGCATGGCAAGATCGGGTTCGTTCTGGTCAAGGTGAACGCGGCCGAGGGCGACGAGGAGATGACGTTCGGTGGGCCGGAGCTTCCAGGCGGCGAGGTAGTGTTCGGCGGCGAGCTTGGATTCGTTTCGCAATTCGGCGAGGCGGGCGAGTTCCTGGTGGGCGGAGAAGTTGCCCATTTCGTTTCGCAAAACATTGAGCCAGCGGGAGATCCCTTCGGCGAGGGGCTTGTCGATATTCTGGAAAGCCTGCTCGGCGACGGTGTTGCCGGACTGTCGAATTTTGTCGAACGTGAGGCGGGCGAGACGGGTCTGACCGGTTTCGTGGGCAAGGAAAGCAAATTCGAGCGCGGAGGTCTGATCTTTGGGATCGAGCGTCATCGCGGTTTTGAAGGAATCGCGGGCGCCTTCGGTTTCTCCGACTTTCAGGAGGGTATAGGCAAGATTCTTGTGGATGTCGGCACGTTGGGGGGAGAGGGTAGCGGCTTGGCGGAAGAGGGAGACGGCGGAGTCATACTCCTTGGCCGCGAGACAGGAGTATGCCTTTTCCAGTACGGAATAGGCCGGGTCTGGGGCTAGGGATAGGGCCAAGAACAGTAATGCTCCATACATAGCTGTAGTAGTAGTGGAGCTTCCTTGGGAAAGTTCTCCGCGGGATGGGGACGGGCGACCGTCGGATTAGAAGGAGTACTTCAGGCCAAGCTGAACGTTGCGATTGGCGCTGGCACTCCGGATGACACCAAACAGGGGGGTCCCTACGGTGGCGCCAGGCAAGCCGAAGTTCGGGGTATTGGTGAATCCAAAGAACTCGGCCCGAAATTGGATGATGTGCCGCTCGGCAAGCCGGAAGTTCTTCACAGCGCCGAAATCCAACACATTCGTAAACGGTCCGCGCAGGATGTGGCGTCCCGAGTTGCCGTAGGTAAACTGCCGGGGCTGGGCGAACGCGGTGGTATCGAACCAGCGGTCGATGTTCCTGTTGGACAATCTGCCGTCGGCCAGCCGGTCTGCACGCTGCGCGGATGATCCGGAATTAGCCACATCGCCCGCGGCGCTGACGCTGAACGGCTGGCCGGATTCGAGAATGTAGATACCGTTCATCTGCCAGCCGCTGAGCAGGGTCTTGCTCAGACCAGTTGACTGGGAAAAGAAGGGCAACTCGTAGACGAAGCTGGCGGTGAAGCGATGGGTGAAATCAAATTGGGAGGGACCTCGTTCCAGGAACCTTCGCGACGGGTCCATGGCTCGTGCCCCGGCGTTGAAATCGTTTCCGTCATCGATGGTCTTCGACCATGCGTAGGTCCCGACAATGGTCAGTCCGTTGGAGGTGCGCTTCCGGAAGGTCGACTGTAAGGAGTTGTAGTTGGAACTGACATCGTTGCGAATGACGCGGATGTCGGCCCACATGGGAAACGGCCTCCGCGCCTGAATTGCTCCGGGACCGGGCAGCGCCAGATTGCCGGAATCGGAGCGATCCAGGTGTTTGCTTTGCGCGCCAACGTAGCCGACCTCGAGGGTGGTATTGGGCAAGATCTGCTGTTGGATCAGGAACGAGTAGTTCTGTGTGTAGGCGTTGGGAAGGCTGCGTGAAGCATCGACGGTAGCGATATTGAACGGGCCGGTCGGCAAGGCTCCGCCTGTTTGATACGGATCGGAGAGCGAGACGGTGGGGTTGGCCGGATCGCTGAATACCGTGGGCGCCAGCCGGAAGGGAGGGTTCGACTGAAGTAGGGTGAAATTGTTCAACTGATTTGCGTTGTAGTAGATGCCGTAGCCGCCACGGAGCACGGTCTTCGAAGTTGCCCTGATGGCGAAGCCCACGCGGGGCGCCCAATTGTTGTGGTCGCCATCGAAGAGTTTCGCAGCAACGTAGGGCTCTGGGATGAGACGGGTCCAATCTTTCGGGTCCAGCGATCGCAGACGTCCATAGGGGTCCATCGGGACGGTGAAGAGTTCGTATCGAACGCCGAGATTGAGGGTGATTCTGCTGGTCAGTTTCCAGTCATCCGCGATGAACCCCCCATTGCGCCAGTTTCTGGCCTCGGCCCAGTTGGTCGCTTCGACGCCGTCGGAACGGCGCGGCAATCCGAGGAGGAAATCGGCATAGGGTGTGCCTGTCATCTCGCCGGTAAAATTGATGACGCCTCGCGGCCAGTTAGCTGAGCGCCTCGCGATGCGGCCTTTTCTCACGTCATAGCCGATTCGCACCATGTGGCGTCCGGTGGCAATGGACAGATTGTTCACGAGTTGGGCGGTTTCATCCACCTGGGAGAGCGGCCCATAGCTGGTGAGGCCCAGCAGACCGGTAATGCTGATACCGGGAAGCCCGGCCGAATTCGGGTCTCCCTCCGGGAAGCCGACCATGCCGAAGGTTTCCTTGATGGAGAAGTTCGTGCCGGTAAAGTTGTTCGTGTATTTGAAATTGAGACGGGTGTAGCCAAAGCGGAACTCGTTGACGATGGTGGGCCCGAAAAGATGGGTTTCATTGATCGCCGCACTCCAGTCGGCAGTCGGCTCGCTGCGCAGGTCGGTGGGCAGCGTGGCCAGTGTCCGGGTTTCATTCGTCTGGTAGATGTAGCTTCCATACAAACGGTCGTTGGAGCCGATCACCTGGTCGATTCGGGTCAGGATCTGATTGTTGTCGATATCGGCCTTGGTCTGCGCGCGATAGTTCGTCACCCCCGCCTGATTGGGAAGCGGGTAGTACTTCTGCAGGGCAAGCGCAGAGGAGTTCAGGCGCGCCGGCGGGATAATATTGCCGGGGAAGGGTTGCCTGGTCAACGGGTCCCTGACCGGCGTGGTCACGGACGAAAAGTTGCCTTCGCGGAAGCCGAGCGACGGCACTACGGCCAACCCGACTCCGGCCCTCCGGTGCCGGAGGTACTCGCCATTGACCATGAAGAACGTGCGGTTGGCGCCATTGTAGAGTTTGGGCAGAAAGACCGGACCCGAAACGACAAAGCCGAACTGGTTGCGGCGTAGGGGCGCTTTGGCCACCGACGGGTCCTCGAAGAAGTTGCGGGCATCCAGTTTTTCGTTCCGGAAGAACTCAAACAGAGTTCCGTGCAGTTCGTTGGTTCCGGCGCGCAGGTTCATCGTCACTTGCGTGCCCGAGTACATGCCGTACTCGGCCGAGAAATTGCCTGTCTGTACCTTGAACTCTTCAATCGCTTCCACCGAGGGCCGAAAGCTGACCGAGTTAATCAAGTTGTTCTGCACGACGATACCGCTCATGGTGAACTGGTTCTGGTTTTCGCGCTGCCCGCCGCCATAGAGCCGGATGCCGTTTCCGAAGGTGGAGTAGCCGACGCGGACGCCGGGAGTGGTAATGGTAGCCAACTGCGCGAAATTCCGTCCGTTCAGGGGGAGTTCCACGATCTGCTTCCTGCCGATCACCTCGCCGATGGTGGCATCATCGGTGGCGAGGACGGGGGCGACTCCGCTGACTTCGACTGTCTCGGTGACGTTACCGATCTGCAGAGTGGTATCCACGCGAGCCATCTGGCTGAGTTCCACACGTAAGCTGGCAATGCGCTCGGTTCGAAAACCGGGCGCTGAGATGACTACTTCATACTCACCAGACTCGATGTTGGGAATCACATAATTGCCGGTATCGTTGGAGCGCGTGGTGCGCAACTCGCGGGTGGTCTTGCGGGTCGCGTCGACTTTCGCGCCCACGACAGCAGCTCCGGATTGATCCCGGATCGTGCCCAGAATCTGTGTGGATGTTGTCTGCGCGAACGCGTGGACGGCAAGAAACACTGCAACCAAAACAAAGCGGAACATCGGTTGTCTTTCTCCTTCGAACTTCTGGCAGAAAATTGCGGTTTTACGCGTGCTGATACCAGGCATCGGCAGGCGTGCGATAGGCCACATTCATCTCGGGCGTGGACACGGGCCCCTTGGTGCGGCGGGACTCAAACGCATGCGCCAGAATTCCCGTCGTGATGAGGGTCCGCTCCGGAGGGTACTGTTCCTTGCCCGTGACAAACAACTCTTCGATGCAGCGCACAAGCCCATCGAAGTGAGGGAGGGGACGACTGGTCTGCGGACCAAAGAGGGTCTTCAGTGGTTCGGGACGCCCGGCAATCCGGACGGCAACGGTGCGGTTGATCCGCTCGGGTTTCAATACGAGGGCCGCCGCCCGGAAGCCATCTCTGTATTGCACGCGCATGAGAACGGGATTCTTCGCCTGTTCCCGCATCGAGACCGGGAGGCGGGTGGGGTCGAGGGAATGAGCGGCGGCCAGCAGGGACTTCGCCCATTCGCCCGCGCCGTCGAGCCACGACCAGATGGACTCGCCTTCGATCATCTCGACTTCCCGAACGCCGGTCTCTCCACCCTTCCGGCGTTCCACGATGCACTGCATGGCCTCAAGCAGGTGAAATCCGTAGGCATCGACTTGCCCGTGGCCGACACATGCCGCCTCGGTCATCGGTGTGTCCAGCGGCGGCTGCACATCCGGAGCCCGGAGAGTTACCGGGACGCTGGAGCCGGCCAGCATCGGGAACTTCAACCTGCGGCTGCGATCGAAGAGGGTCTTCGCCTTTTTCCAGTCGTAGGAGTAGTGCTTATCGAAGTACGTCGGAACACTGAAGCCGGATTGCTCATAGACGTCGAGGATTTCGCTGAACATTTCAAAGCGCGGATAGAGATGCTGTCCGACGTCGTTGTAGGGATACTGTCCTTGCTCGGCAATGAACGCCACTGCGTCCACGGCCAGTCTCGGCCCGCCCAAGGTGAGCGCGTCGCGAATCGTCGGGTACACGCGGAACCCATTGCGGGCGGCCATGTCGAGGGTCATCTCGCGGTTCGGGGTCTGGGCGCGATACAGCGAAACCAAATGGGTGCGTGGGGGCGTCCAGACGCCGTTGGCCGAGTTACCGCCCATCAATCGGCCACAGATCACGTCGGCATGCGAATACCACGTGTACTCCGTGACAATCGCCGCCACCTTCTTGCGCCGGCCCTGCGAGGGTGTTGGGGGCTGGGCCGACAGAGCAGCCGGACCGAGGGCAAGGAAATGCCGTCTGTTCATGGTGTTTTGCCTCTTGTTTTGTCTGACAACTAACATCTTGTGGGATAAGGCGGCAAACGCGGCCAAGGAGGTGCGCCTGGCCGTCAAGACCCCTGCCGTCAAGATGATCCCGTATCCGCAGTACGACCAACCAACGTCCCGGGAAGCAGTCTATCGGAATGGTTTTATTTTGTCCACCAAATCTTGTCGCGGAAACGAAGAGGCATCGCTCGGTTCTTATCCACATCAGTCGCCGCAACGGCGTTTCGCCAACTCGCTTTTCGCGGCGGCTGTGAGAGCGGAAGTGACGTGCCCCAAAAGGGGGAATCGGCTGCGATTCGATGTCTCCGTCTGTGAGAGAAGGGGGCCGGTGAACAGTGGGACTACTTGCCGAAGCGGCGGATAGTGATGCCGGCCATTACGGTGAAGGGGTAGCCGGGGGTGGCGTGGATGCGGGCCATCGGGTCCTGGCCGATGAGGGCCGATTCGTAGTAGTTTTGCGTTTCCCAGAACCGGCGGTTGGTGAGGTTGTCGAGCGTCAGGTTGAATTCGACTCCGCGCGTCAGGCGACGGGCGAGACCGAAGTCCCAAACGGTGTGCCCGGCGGCGCGATTGGTGTTGTCGAAGGGGTCGAGGCGGTAGCTGTTGATGGCGCGCATGCGGAGCGAGCCGCTCCAGCCGCGCCAGCCGGTGATGGTGAGCCCGGCGTTGGCGACCATGCGCGGGGCGTTGGTGACGTATTCGCGGGGCGTCGTGTGGCGGTAGTAGATGTTGCCGACCTTGGTGAAGCCGCTGTAGAGGGAGAGCCAGCGGGTCAATTCGGCGGAGACTTTGGCTTCGTAGCCGTAGGCGCGGCTGGGACCGAGGAACTCGAACGTGCCGTCGTCGGCGAGATAGACCTGCTCGGCGGACCGCTGAATGAGAAAGACGTCGGCCACCGCGGAGAATCGTCCGATGCGATGGGAGCTACCGAACTGAAAGAAATCGGTATTGGCGATGCGCGGACTTCCCGGGCGCTGGACGATGACACGGGCGTCGGCGGTGGAGATTCCGCGACCGTAGTTGGCGTGTAGACTGACCGGCACGCGGGACGAGGGTGTGAAGGCAACGCTTGCCTTGGGTTGCCAGCGGGTGGCGTTGTGGGCGCCGCTGGAGGGCGGGTGGGCGAGATCGTTGACGCGGAAGCGGAACGCGTCGTAGCGGAGGCCGCCGCCCAGTTGGAGACGGTCGCCGAAGAGGCTCAGGTTCTCCTGAAGATAACCCGCGCCGTTCGTCACACGGGCCTGCGCCCGCGTCAGTACGGAGACTGGCACACGGCCTTCGCGGGCATCCAGACCCACCAGGATCTGATTGTCGTGATAGCTGCCGCCGGCGGTGAGCAGGGCGCGGATTCCGCCGACCTGGTGTGTCCGGAGGTACTGCGCGTTGGTCCCTTCGACGAGGCGCGAGTCATGTTGCTGGATACCGTCGCCGCCGACGGGATCGTTCAGGAAATACGTAAAGTTGGAGAAGAGGTCGAAGAGGGACCGTGTGACGAAGCCGTCGACTTTGAAGACGTCGGCGCGCCCTTCGCGGCGCCAGTAGGCCGCCACTGTCCCTTGACGGACACGGCCGCCCTGGCTGGGGTCCAGGTAGCCGAAACGGTCCAGGCGTCCGGCGACAACTTCGTCCAGGGGAATTTGGCCGGAAGAGGTGAAGTCGTTCAGCCCGCCATTTATCTTGAGACTGAACGATTGCCGGGGGGAGAGCCGGCGCAGATAGTTCGCTGTGAGGTTATCGCGGCGGTACCCCAAAGGGTTCACAAACGGACCGTTGCTGTAGGAGCCCTCGTAGGCGACCACCGCGCCGCCGTCCTTCAGATTCGGACTGAACGCCGCGAAGCCCCGCACGCTGTCGAACGACCCCGCTTGAAACCGCGTGGTCAGCTTGTCGGGCAGGCTTTCGCGCATATGCACATGGACGACGCCCAAGCCGCTGAAGTCGCCATATTCGGGGCTGAACGGACCGTTGATCAGGCTGACTTCCTCCACCAATTCCGGGCTGATGCTTTTGAGGGAGCCCAGATACCCTTGGCCGTGCCCCTGGGTGGTCTGGTTCTGCTGGAC
>JAEUQD010000274.1 GCA_016789925.1 Bryobacterales bacterium
ACGCCGCGAAAACAACCTCGGCTATCGTCCGCGGTACAAGGAGGGCTATTTCCCTTGTCCACCCACGGACCACTACCAGGATCTGCGCGCGGAGATGGTGGAAACGCTCATCCGCTGCGGCCTCAACATCGAATGCCATCATCACGAAGTGGCCACCGCGGGACAGTGTGAAATCGATCAACGGTTCGACACGCTGGTGAAGTCGGCCGACAACATGATGCTCTACAAGTACGTCATCAAGAACGTCGCCTACCAGTACGGCAAGAGCGTCACGTTCATGCCCAAACCGATCTTTGGCGACAACGGCAGCGGCATGCATACGCACCAGTCGCTGTGGAAGGACGGCAAGGCGCTGTTTGCGGGCGACAGCTATGCGGGATTGAGCCAGATGGCGCTCTGGTACATCGGCGGGTTGCTGAAGCACGCGCGCGCCTTGTCGGCGATCATCGCCCCGACGACCAACAGCTACAAGCGCCTGGTGCCGGGCTACGAAGCGCCGGTCAACCTGGCCTACTCGCGGCGGAACCGGTCGGCGGCGGTCCGGATTCCCATGTACTCGGCGAGCCCCAAGGCCAAACGCGTCGAATTCCGTCCACCCGACCCGTCCGCCAACGCCTATCTTGCCTTCGCCGCGATGTTGATGGCGGGCCTGGACGGCGTGTTGAACAAGATCGACCCCGGCGAATCGCTCGATAAGGACATCTACGATCTCTCGCCCGAGGAGATGAAGAGCGTCCCCTCGATGCCGGCCTCGCTGGAAGAAGCGCTATCGTGCCTGGAGGACGATCACAGCTTCCTGCTGAAGGGCGACGTCTTCACCGAAGAGCTGATCGAAACCTACATCAGCTACAAGACGAAGGCGGAGGCCGATGCCGTGCGCCTGCGCCCGCATCCTTACGAATTCGCTCTCTACTACGACATCTAAGTCCGCTTGCGCCGCGGTAGTCTGGTGATTGTGCAGACTCGTCAACTGGGGAATAGCGACCTTCTCATCACACCACTCGGTATCGGCGCCTGGGCCATGGGCGGCGCGGGCTGGGCCTTCAGTTGGGGACCCCAGGACGACGATGCCTCGATCCAGGCGATCCACGCCGGCCTCGACGCCGGCATCAACTGGATCGACACAGCCGCCGTCTACGGTCTCGGACACGCCGAAGAAGTGGTAGCCCGCGCCCTGGACGGCATGTCGCGCAAGCCCTATGTTTTCACCAAGTGCGCGCGTGTTTGGGGAGACGACGGCAAGATCGGCAAATGCCTCAAACGCGATTCGGTACGGCGTGAATGCGAAGCGTCGCTGCGCCGCCTGAAGGCCGATGTGATCGACCTCTACCAGATGCACTGGCCCGAACCCGACGAGGATGTCGAGGAAGGCTGGGAAGCGATGGCGAAGCTGAAGGAAGAAGGCAAGGTGCGGTGGATTGGCGTGTCGAACTTCAATGTCCAGCAGTTGGCCCGCGTAC
This sequence comes from Bryobacterales bacterium, assembly GCA_016789925.1. Taxonomy (GTDB): domain Bacteria; phylum Acidobacteriota; class Terriglobia; order Bryobacterales; family Bryobacteraceae; genus JADLDI01. Next base: position 1,461 of record JAEUQD010000274.1, read on the forward strand.
AGGCCATTGCACCGGTCACCTCCCTCCAGCCTCCCTACAATCTGGTCACGCCGGACATCGAAGCCGAAATCCTGCCCTATTGCCAGGGTCACAACATCGGCGTCCTGGTCTACTCGCCGATGAAGAGCGGCTTGCTCACCGGCAAGATGACGCGGGAGCGCATTGCCGCCATGCCGCCCGACGACTTCCGCCAGCGCACACCCAACTTCCAGGAACCGCTTCTCACCCGCAACCTGGAACTGGTGGAACGTCTGCGCGCCATCGGCACGCGGCACGGCCGTACCCCCGGCGAGGTCGCGATTGCCTGGACGCTTCGGCGCCCTGAAGTCACGGCCGCCATCGTCGGCCTGCGGTCCGCGGATCAGTTGCCGGGTGTCATCGGGGCTGCGGATTTTCGGTTGTCGCCCGGAGAAATCGAGGAAATCGCGCGGGCATGAGTACGCGGCGCGCCGCGCAGGGCGGTTGGGTGGACGGGAAACTCCCCGCCTGCCGCCGCTGCGGTCAGCTAATCCCCAAAGGCCGCCGGACCTTCTGTTCTCCTGCCTGTGTCCACGAATGGCGGCTGCGCACCGATCCCGGCTATCTGCGCGACCAGGTCTTCGCGCGGGACAAAGGTGTCTGCGCCGGCTGCGGTGTGGACACGGTGCGCCAGGCACTCGACCTCAAGATCCTTCGGCGCAAGAACCGCGCCGCCTGGGAAGAGAAGTGCCGGCTGCTCGCCATTCCATTCAACCGTCGGAGCAACCTCTGGGACGCCGACCATATCGTTCCCGTGGCCGAAGGAGGGGGCGAGTGTGGTCTCGACAATCTTCGCACCGTCTGTCTCGCCTGCCACCGTGCCGTCACCCAACTGCTCCGCCAGCGTCTGCGGAGAGCGGGCGCCCCGGATACCGTGAGCGCACCCCAGTAGGGCGAAGGCTGGCGGGCTATTTCGTTTCGCAAGTGGTTG
>JAEUQD010000315.1 GCA_016789925.1 Bryobacterales bacterium
GGCCACCACGTCTCCGCCGTCGCCATGCTGGGCAACATCGCCCTGCGCTCCCGCTCGCGGATCGAGTGGGACGCCGAGACCTCGCGCGTCGTCAACAACCAGGCGGCAAGCGCGTTGCTCGACCGGCCCTACCGGGCGCCCTGGAAACTCAGTCTATGATGCACCCCGAGCACCGTGTCTACCCCGTGATCGCCAGCTTGCTTCCGGCCCGCACCGTGAACTGATCCTGGAAACTGATCGCGATTCGGGCACCCTTCGACTTCCCGGTAACCGGCACCGCACGGCTGTCGATCAGCACACTTACCGGACCGCCCCCCTCCATTTCGATACTCCGGCAGGGCAACGATCCGTGTAGGACGTCGATCACCACCTTAGTCCGCGAATCCTTCTGCCGTACCCGTGAGTAACTGCCCCAGCCCGTTCCGGTCGCCCAGAGACAACGGCCATTTCCCTTCCCCCAGCGCGGCCTCAGCGAAATGGCGCCCGCCGCGCCGTCGTAGTGAAATCCGCTCAGCGCCACCATGCCGGACCACGCCGACATCGCCCGCGCGTAGTGGTGCCCGCATTCCGGCTCGTCCCACGGGTTTCGCCGCTCCCCGTCGTGCCGCTGTCGAACCGTCTCAAACAGTCTCACACCCTCCGCTGTCAGTCCCGCATAGATCAACTGGGCGCCGGCCATGTATTCCAGTCCCGTCCATGCCTCCGCATAATACGGAAACGGAATCCGCGGACGTTGTGCATTGCCGTAGTCGCAGATCAATAGAGCCGGCTCGTCGTTGAGCGCGTAAATCCGCTGCACCGATACGTGATCCTCCAGCGTCCGCCGGTAGTTATGCCGCAGGATCGATTCCAGTGCCTTCCGGATGTTACCCGGATCCAGAAGCGGCCCCAGCCCGGCCACATCGGCGAGATATTGCCCCACCAGTTGATCTACCAGGCACCCTTCGCCCACCTGGTACTCGGGATTTCTCGTGTCGTCGGACCCCGACGTACTCCGCAGCGCCGGAGCGATCTGGTCTTTCTCAAAGCCCCGGATCTTCTGGATATAAAACTGCCCGTTGAACAGGTTCCCGTCGATCCACCGGCTGCCGTTCTCAAACAACTGTCGGTATCGTGCCGCCGAGAGCTTGTCCCCCACCGCCCGCGCCATTTCTTCGGCCGCGCGAAGCGCCCCTAAATAATAGATCCCGCACTGTGGATTCGGACCATAGAATTCCACGTCGTACGTATTGTGCTGGACCCCTTCCATCACGCCGTCCTGGTCGGCGTCCCAGCCCCCCGGCGTCCACGAAAACTCCAGCGCTTTCTTCAGCCGCGGCCACAGCGCCTTCAGCCACTCGGTATCGCCGCAAAGCTGCCAGTCAAGATAGGCATGCAGAATCTGCCCCATCTGCCCGTCCGTAGCCGCAAAGCCCGACCGCCCGGTCCCCTCCGGTAACATCTGCCGGAAGTGAATCGCTCCCGCGTCGTCCATCGAATAACCGAACGCCGCTTTTCGCAGCGAGCGGGCAAAGGATGGAAACAAATACGTGGTCGTCGTTTCGTAGTTCCAGACGTGCGTACAGTTACCGTGGCAGCAGCCGGACTTCTCGTTCACCCCTTCAAAACCATGAAACTCCCCATCGGCGGTGCGAAAGCACGTCGTCGAGACGAGAGTCGACAGGTTGGCCATCGCTCCATCCTTGACACACCCCGGAACATCGCTTTCTCTCACTGCCGTCGTGAACGCGCGCGTCTGACGTTCGAGCCCTTCCAGGTTGCCGGCCAGGTATTCCGCGGCGTCCCAGGCACTCGCGAACCTTTCCGCGTACCAGTTGCCGATGGCCGCCTTCTCGTATCCCTTGGCCGCGGCCCAGCCACAGCGTTCGGGAGTGCGGTTCGGAAAGCGCCACGCGATCACGAACCCAAAGTTGGCCGTCTTCCCGGCTCCGATCGTCTGCTCCCCACAGAGCGCGCCCACCGCGCTGCGTTCCGCCGCCTCCGGCCCCAGTTGGCCGTCAGCGCTGAAGTCGTCCCAAAACAACATCGGCGAGTTCCACCAACGTCCGCGCGGCCAGCCGCGCAGCGAACTGACCTTCGCCCCCGGCGTCTCCAGCAGGCAAAGCGCAAAGCTGCCTTGCAGCGGGTCCTCCGCCGCCAGTCCGGGATTGGTCATTACCAGGCCTTGCAGCAACCGGCTTTGGCGAAACTCATTCTGACGCGTGTCCGTTCGCCGTTGCAACGGCGGACCAACCGGATTGTCGATCGAGAACGCGATCGATACGCGGGCGCTCGCCGGCCCGGGATTGGTGACCGTGTACCGCAACACCACCGCGGGCAACCCGGAGTCGTCCGGCTCGTGGGGAATAAACGGAGTGAACGCTTCCAGCCGCACTTTCACTGGCAGTTTGCGGTCTGTGAAATTCACCCGCGCAAACGGGAACTCGCCGCTGAACGTCGCGCCCGCCAGTCGCGGAAGTCCCGGTGCATTCTGTGAACCGAGTCCGCTTTGCCCTTCGTAGGGAGGCAGAATCCGGGCCTCT
>JAEUQD010000323.1 GCA_016789925.1 Bryobacterales bacterium
AGTCCCAGCCGCGCACCATCTTCCGGGGCCATGTCCTTCAAACCCCGGCCGAAGATTTCCGGGCTCACGCCGTCCACATAGCCGATCTTCTTGAGCGTGCGGAAGAAGCCCACCAGGTCGATAATCCCTTCCCCCGGCATCAACCTCTCGCTGTCGACAATTTTTTCGGGCGGAAGCTTCGGAGCATCGGCCGCCTGCACGTGCACGATGTTGTGCTTTCCCGCTGCTTCGATATCCTTCAATGTGCCTCCGGCGTGATGCCAGTGCCAGGAATCCAGGAGCAGGCCGACGTTGTCGCCGCACTCCTTGGCGAACGCGAGCATCTCGTCCATCCGCCAAATGAATTCGTGCGGAAAGCGCTGGCGCAAGTGCAGTGGTCCGAGGAACTCGAGTCCCAGGCGGATATTCGACCGCTTCAGAATCTTCGCGCAGCGGCTGAACCGGTCTTTCAGGATTCGGCGCTCTTCGGCTTTGGGCCGCTCGGAGGACGACATCACCCACGTTGACATGCGCGGGCATCCGATGGCCACGGCGACATCGGCCGCCACGGCGAGTTGGCCCAAGTCCTTCTCGAAGGTGTCCTGGTCTTTGCGGAAATCCACCGGCAAGCCCACTACCGCCGGTTTCAGCTTGAGATCCGCCAACAGCGCGCGCGTAGCGTCTCCCCCCTGTTTCATCGCTTCGACGAGGTTTACGTCCGTCCCCGGATAGCCGGTCTTCGCCGCCAGACGGGCGAACTCCGGCCACGCGACTCGTCCAGCCACCAGGGTTCCATTGAGCGCAACGTACATAAACGAGGGTTCTCTGAATCAGGCTAACAGGATTCCACGGTCCCCCAAAGTTCGCTTTGGACCACCCACTTTGAGACCATAGTACTTTGCATGCGTAATTCTTCTATTCGAAATATTGCCATCATCGCCCACGTCGACCACGGCAAAACCACGCTGGTTGACGCGATGTTGCGGCAGAGCGGCATTTTTCGGGCCAATGAGCAGGTAGGCGAACGGGTGGTGGACAGCAACGACCTGGAACGGGAGCGAGGCATCACCATTCTCGCCAAAACGACAGGTGTCCAGTATCACGACGTCAAGATCAACATCGTCGACACACCCGGCCACAGCGACTTCGGCGGCGAGGTCGAGCGGGCTCTCAAAATCGTCGACGGCGTCATGCTGCTGGTGGATGCCAGCGAAGGACCATTGCCCCAAACACGTTACGTCCTCGGAAAGGCGCTGGAAGCCAGGCTGCCCCAGATTGTCGTGATCAACAAGATCGACCGTCCGGATGCCCGGATTCAGGAGGTCTTGAACGAGGTCTACGACCTCTTTATCGATCTCGACGCCACCGAAGAGCAGTTGGATTTCCCGGTCGTGTACACCAACGGCAAGGCAGGCATCGCCAAAATGGCGGTGGAGGAGGAGGCCGCGACCCTCCAGCCGCTTTTTGAGGCGATTCTGAAGCACATTCCCGGTCCGGCCGGCGACCCCCAGGCGATTCTCCAACTGCTGGTCGCCAACCTCGATTACAACGACTATCTCGGCAGGCTCGCTATTGGACGCGTCTTCAACGGAACGCTCAATCTGGGCGACGAGGTGGCGATCGCCCGGATGGACGGAACGATGCACAGGACCCGCATCACCAAGATGTTCTCTTTCGAAGGGCTGAAGCGGGTCGAGGAGGCTCGCGGCGAACCCGGCGACGTGCTGGCCATCGCCGGAGTGGAAGGCATCACCATCGGCGATACCGTCACCAACGCCGAAACGCCGAAGCCGCTTCCCCGAATCCAGATCGACGAGCCCACCATCGCGATGACGCTCACGATCAACACCTCGCCTTTTTCCGGCCGCGATGGCCATTTCGTCACCTCGCGTCACCTCCGCGACCGGCTCGACAAGGAACTGCAAACCAACGTTTCCATCAAA
>JAEUQD010000325.1 GCA_016789925.1 Bryobacterales bacterium
GTTAGCTGGAGTAGACTTCCCAGAAGACACGGCGGAACTTATCCATGTCGGCGGCGGTGCCGATGGAGACACGGAGCATGGTGTCGAGCGGGGGGAAGGGGCGGCCGACGGCGACACCCTTGGCGACCATGCGGGGCAGCAGGGGGCGGACGTCGCGTTTGAGGTCGACCATGACGAAGTTGGTGTGCGACTCGATGTGGTCGAGCCCTTTGTCCTTGAACCAAGAACAGAGGTCGCGGCGGATCTTGTTGAAGCGGGTTTTGCGGTCGGCCACGATGGACTGGGCTTCGGGGAAGGTGGCCAACAGGGCGCGCACGGCGACGATGGAGATGACGTTGTTGCGGACGGGGGCCATGCGGCCGATGAGGTCGGGCCGGCCGTAGGCGGAGCCGGCGCGCAAGCCAGCCATGCCGAAGATCTTGGAGTACGACCGGGTGACGACGACGTTCTTACCCGCCTTGATGTGCTTGAAGGCACTCTCCATGTCGGGCGTTTCGGCGAAGTGGATATACGCTTCGTCGATCAGCGCCACGGTGTTGGTGGGCAAGTTCTCAATCAGCCAGTCGATGTCCTTCTTGGGAGTGACCGCGCCGGTGGGGTTATTGGGATTGCAGATATAGATCAACCCGCCGCCTTCGCGCTCGGCGGCCTTGGCGAGTTCTTTGACGTCGGCGTAGTAGCCGGAGGTGAGCGGCACGCGGATGACCTTGCGATCGAGGGCTTGCATGACGCTGGCCGGCGACTCGTAAGTGGGGCTCATCTGGATGAGCGGACGGTCGGCGCCGGTGAAGGCGTGAATGGCGGCTTGGAGGACCTCGCTCGAACCAGCGCCGACGAGCAACTGGTTAGCTTCCATGCCTTCGCTGGCGGCGACGGCGGCGTAGAAGTCGCGGTATTCCTGATAGTGGTAGCGGCCGGATTTGGGCAGTACATCGATCATGGCCTGCATGGCCACTTTGGGGGGACCTTCGGGGTTTTCGTTGGCGTTGAGCCAGACGGTGTCGGGTGGAAAGGGGCCCTGAACGGCCGCGCGCTGGGCAAGCGCCGCTTCCGTAAGGATAGGGATCGAGAGAGCAAAGGTCCGTCGCGTCATAGTGCCGCCTCCTGTAGCGGTTATGATACTACGACGGCGGCGCGGACAGCGGCGATGAGGTCTTGCTCCTCGGAAGGGAGGATCGTACGGGGGTCGAGGAGGAGGTTGTCATTCTCGATGCGGGCGATGACGGGCGGGTCGGCGTGACGGAGCCGTTCTGCGGTGGCGGTGGGGTTGGGGACCGGAAGGACGACCAGCCAGGCAGGTAAGGTTTGTTCGGGTGTGGAGCCTCCGCCAATGACGCTTTCCCCTTCGACGACGGTTCCTCCCAAGGCTTGCGCCAAGGCTTCGGCGCGGGCGCGGAGGTGCGCGGGATCGAGTCGGATCATGCGGAGAGCGGGGATGTCGTCCCAACGTTCGAGAAGGGTGGCGCGGAGGGTCTGTTCGAGTTTGGTGAGGATGAGTTTGTCGACGCGGAGGGCGCGGAACATGGGGTTGCGGCGGAGGCGCTCGACAAAGGAGGCTTCGCCGGCGAGGATGCCGGCTTGGGGTCCGCCGAGGAGTTTGTCGCCGCTGAAGGAGACGATTTGCACGCCGTCGGCGAGCGATTGTTGAGCGCGCGGCTCATCGATGCCGAAGGGCTTCAAATCGGCGAGACAGCCGCTGCCGAGGTCTTCGTAGACGGGGATGCCGCGCCGGCGGCCGAGCTCGACGATTTCCTGGCGGGTGGGTTTGGCGGTGAAACCCTGGATGCGGAAGTTGCTGGGGTGGACGATCATCAACAGGCGGGTGCGCTCGGTGATGGCGTTGGAGTAGTCTTCGATGCGGGTGCGGTTGGTGGTCCCGACTTCGCGGAGGATGGCTCCGGAGCGGACCATGATGTCGGGGATGCGGAAGCCATCGCCGATTTCGATCAACTCGCCGCGGGAGACGATGACCTCGGCGCCGGCGGCCAGTTCGTTGAGGGCGAGATAGACGGCGGCGGCGTTGTTGTTGACGACGATGGCGGGGGCGTTGAGGAGACGTTCGAGGAGGTGGCCGGCGTGGATGTCGCGCTTGCCGCGGCGGCCGGCGCGCAGGTCGTATTCAAGGTTGGAGTAGCCGTCGCCGTGCAAGGGCGCGCGGCCAAGGTTGGTGTGGAGGACAACGCCAGTGGCGTTGATGACGCGGCGGAGCGAGGGACGCTCCCAGGCGAGAACGCGGTCGCGGGTTTGCTGCGCGAGATCGCCGGGGTCGGCCGCGGGGTCACTGGCGAGGAGGGCGCGGGCACGGGCGAGCGCAGCGCGAGCCTCGTCGACCAGCAGGCTGTGGGGGAAGCGCGGGGCGAGATCGGAGAGTTGCTCGAGAATCTGGTGGACAGCCGGCAATTCGCTCAAGCGCATGAACCACTTATTCTAGCGGCCGGGGTAAAATAGAAAGTTATCCCATGGCCAACCTGAATAGTTTTGGTGCGGCTGCGCCCCTGCGCGTAAACGGCCGCGAATATCAGATTTTCCGTCTGGACGCGTTGGAGAAGAAAGGATTCGGGCCGCTGAGCCGGATTCCGGTATCGGTGCGGATTCTGCTGGAGAACCTGCTGCGGTTCGAAGACGGCTCGCAGGTGAAAGCATCCGACATCGAGTTTGTCGCCAAGTGGACAGGCCAGCCGGGGGAGCGCGAGATCAGCTTCATGCCGGCGCGGGTACTGTTGCAGGACTTCACGGGCGTGCCGTGCGTGGTGGACCTGGCGGCGATGCGCGAGGCGCTCAAGAAGATGGGCAAAGAGCCGCGGCTGGCGAATCCGATTTTCCCGGCCGATCTGGTGATTGACCACTCGGTGCAAGTGGATCACTTCGGGACGGCGAACGCATTCGATTTGAACTCGGCGCTGGAGTTTCAGCGGAACGCGGAGCGGTACTCATTTTTGAAGTGGGGCCAGACGGCGTTTCAGAACTTCAGCGTGGTGCCGCCGGAGACGGGCATTGTGCACCAGGTGAACCTGGAGTACCTGGCGCGGGTGGTGTTTACGAACACGAAAGACGGCGTGACGGCGGCGTATCCGGATACGCTGGTCGGCACCGACTCGCACACGACGATGATCAACGGGTTGGGCGTGGTGGGTTGGGGCGTGGGCGGTATTGAAGCCGAGGCGGCGATGCTGGGCCAGCCGATCACGATGCTGCTGCCACAGGTGATCGGGTTCAAACTGCACGGGTCGCTGCCGGGCGGCGCCACGGCCACCGAGTTGGTGTTGATGGTGACGCAGATGCTGCGCAAGAAGGGCGTGGTGGGCAAGTTCGTGGAGTTCTACGGTCCGGGATTGTCGTCGCTGAGCCTGGCGGATCGCGCGACGATCGCGAACATGGCGCCGGAGTATGGCGCGACGATCGGGTTCTTCCCGGTGGATAGCGTGTCGCTCGACTACCTGCGGCTGACCAATCGTAACGACGACCTGGTGGCGCTGGTGGAGGCGTACTACAAAGAACAGGGATTGTTCCGGACGGACGAGACGCCGGACCCGGTGTACACCGATACGATCGAGATGGATTTGGGCACGGTGGTGCCGTCGCTCGCCGGACCGCGGCGTCCGCAGGACCGGATCAACCTGCCGGATGTGAAGTCGAGCTTCCTGGGCAGCCTCGCGGCGGAGCCCAAGAAGGGCACGGGCGTGAACGATGGGTCGGTGGTGATCGCGGCGATTACGAGCTGCACGAACACGTCGAACCCGTCGGTGCTGGTGGCCGCCGGGCTGGTGGCGAAGAAGGCGGCCGAAAAAGGATTAAAGGTCCAGCCGCATGTGAAGACGTCGCTGGCGCCGGGTTCGAAGGTGGTGACGGAGTATCTGACGGCGTCGGGCCTGATGCCCTACCTGGAACAGATGAACTTCCACCTGGTGGGCTACGGGTGCACGACGTGCATCGGCAACAGCGGTCCGCTGCCGGACGAT
>JAEUQD010000351.1 GCA_016789925.1 Bryobacterales bacterium
ACTACCACTAAATGAAGGAGGAATTGCCAATGCCCATGAAGAACCCCCCGCACCCCGGCCTCTCTGTCCGGCTCAATTGCCTTGAACCGTTCGGCCTGTCCGTTACGGAAGGAGCAAAAGCGCTCGGCGTAAGCCGAACCACTCTTTCACGCCTCATCAACGGTCAGGCGGGCGTGTCCGCCGATATGGCGATCCGCTTGGCCAAGGCTTTTGGCGCTACGCCCGACATCTGGATACGGATGCAGGCTGCCTACGATCTTGCGCAAGCGCGGCTGCATGAGAACGAGATCAAGGTAAAGAGGTACCAGCCGCAACCGACGGCGTGAGGGAGTGAAAAAGCAACCGTTGGCATCCAAGCCCCATCCTTTCAATCACCTGCCAAACGAAATCCCTCTTCCAACAGGCTAACCGCATCTTCTACTCTTGACTTCCGGGAACAGGCCGTGATACTCTCGCCAATAGAGAGGATCAGTGTGTCTTGCCCCGCCAAGCAGGGGGCGAGACACCCTGGTCCTTTTTCATTTCTCCGGAAAGGATTTCTTGCAATGCCGAATCAACCTGGACCGACAAGCCAAACAGGCAAGGCAGCCTCGTCGCGCAATGCCATGCGCCATGGTCTCACCAACCTCCATCCGGTCGTCACCGAAACTGACCGCCCCGAATAGGAAGCCCTCCGCGAACAACTCCTCGACTCCCTCCAGCCCGTCGGCTTCCTCCAGGACCTCACCGTCCAGCGCCTCGTCAACGCCGCCTGGAACATGCAACGCTGCCTCAAGCTCGAAAACCAGGTCATGGAGACTATCGGCGGCGCCGACCCCCTTGGCCATCCCGAGGCGCAAAAACAGGTCGCCCTCTTCCAGCGCTACTATCTCCGCTTCGAGGGCTCCTACCGCGCCAACCTCCGCGAGCTCGAACGCCTCCAGCGCCTCCAACTCCTCCAGGATGTCCATTTCGGAGAGGAACACGCCGTCAGCGTGCTCCACGATCTCCAGTTATATCAACGCTTTGCGAAACGAAATGGCCTTTCGCCCCAACCGGTCCCGGAACCGGATCAAAACCCGCAACCCCCATCGAATCAACAGGGTGCGAAACGAAACGCCACCCCACCGCCCCCAATCGCCCGCAACGCCCCCTGTCCCTGCGGCTCCGGCCAGAAGGATAAGCGCTGCTGCGGCGTCAACGCTCCCCCCATCCTCTATGCCGCCTGAAATCAACAACCTGCGAAACGAATTGCCCGCACACCGGTCGCAATAGCCTGAAGGAGTTCGACGACCGAATTTGCTTCTGGATTCGACGTCCGAATCAAGCCGCCAGGCCCCCGCGCTAATTCACGATCGTCTCGCGTGCCGCATCCGGTTCGAGCGGCGGCGCCACTTTCTCGAGCAAGTCGGCCACTCGCTCACGCCCGGAATCACGCATCAGTTCCACCAGGTGCCGTAGTACCGCCGGACGCCGCCAAGCCAGCAGCCCGGCATACAGCACCAGCCCCGCTCCAAGCCCAAGCGCCAACTGCAGGATCGGCCGTTCGAGCCCGAACCGGCGCAGCAACAACTCCGCTCCGGCCACGCCCGCCGCCATCGTCGCTGAGCAGAAGAAGATCGTGCGGAACGCAGCCAGAAAATCCCGGAACCGAAAATCGATGAGGCGAAAGGGCACCGCGAACCCGGGGTAGACGAGCAGCACTGTGGCCACCGCATAAGCGCCGGCTACCCCATAGATGCCCCACGGAAGACCGAGCAGGAATGCCGGGCCCACCACGGCCACAGCGGCCAGCGACCACCAGAACATCCAATCCGTACGCCCCTTGGCCGTGTAGATATAACCCACGCTCGACTGCACGGATTGGATCAGCCCGATCGGGCATAGAATCAGCAGTAACGGGGCGATTGGACGCCACTGGTCGCCGACAACGGTGAGCACAAACGGTTCGACCACCGCCATCAGGCCGAGCATCATGGGAAAGGTGATGAGGGCAATGACGGTCGCAACGCGGAGATAAGCCCTGCGAAAGCGCTCGTTGTCATCCTGCATGCGCGAGAAGGTGGGCAGCATGACTCGCCCCAATACCTGGGTTACATTCTGGATCGGGTACATCATGATTGTGTAAGCCATCTGGTAGTAGCCCAGGGATGCCCGCCCAAGGAAACGCCCCACCACCAGGCTGTCGATGTTTCTCGAGAAGTAATTCACGATCGAAAACCCGAGAAGATTCAAGCTGTAGGAGGCAATCGACCGCATGGATTCGACGGAGGCAGCCGAGCGCGGCATCCACGGCCTCATGATCCACAGCAATGTGCTGGTGCCGACCATCGCCGCCAGATTTCCAAAAACCAGGCTCCAGACGCCGAAGCCGGACACTGCCAGACTCACCGCGCAGACTTGGCCCACCAGCGCCCCTCCCAACTCGGTAACGGCCAATCGTCGAAATCGCAGTTCGCGGCTCAATAGCGCACCGTGGACCATGCTGAGAGCTGACGCCAGAAAAGTAAACGCCACCACTTGCATGACTGGAACCAACTGCGGCTCCCGGAAAAACCAGGAGGCCGGGTAAGCCACCACTGCGGTTGCACCGGTGAGGATGACGCCGAGAGCGACGTTGAGCCAGAAAACGCTCGCCAGCAGGGGTTCGTCGACCGTGCGCCTTTGTACGAGTGCCGACGCCGTGCCCATGTCCCGAAACAGCAAGAGGAAGTTGCTCACGGCTTGGGCCATCCCCATCAGTCCGTAAGCCGAAGGCGGAACATAACGGGCCAGAACTGCGAGCGCCACGATGCTCATCACCTGGCGGCCCGCCATGGAGACCGCGGTCCAGGCCGCGCCCGACGCGACTTCCTTCCCCAGGTTGACCGAACTCACGCGAGTGCCTCGTATTCGCGCCAAGCCCGGGACCAGGTAAAGTCGCGTTCAACGCGGTCCCGCAGCGCCAGCCCGAAACTCTTTGCCCGCTCGGGATCGGAGAGTACGGAGTCGATCGCTTTAGCCAACTCCCCGGCATCATCCAGGGGAGTCAAGACTCCGGTTCGATTGTGATCGATCACTTCGTCCGCGCCGCAGCACCGGGTGGAGACCACGGGCAGGGCTTGGGCGCCGGCCTCGAGGATCGCCAGCGGGAGGCCTTCGCCGAGCTTGCCTTTCACCCAGCGAGAAGTCATTACGAAAACATCGGCCTGGCGAATGGTAGGCGCCACTCGGGCCTGCTCGATTCCCACCAATAGCTTTACGCGGGCTGACAAGCGCCGGGTCTCAATCAAGGCACGCGTCTTCTCCAACTCCTCGCCGGCGCCACCAATGATCCAGAGTTCCGCGTGCGGGTAGCGTCCTAGCAAAGTCTCAAACGCGCCGAGCAACAGGTCGTGGCCCTTACGGTATTCAAACCGGCCGACAGTCACCACCAGCGGCGAGCCGGAAGGCCGTAGCGCGGGTTCCCCCTCTGTTGCTCCGGCAGGGCTGACACCGTTCAGAACTGCCGTTCCGTTCTGCAGGGCCGGTTCGAACATCCGGATTTCCTCCAGTAACCCCCGCGAACAACCCACCACCGCGGTTGCACCCCGCAAAAGCCGCCGGTAGAAGTTGCGATAGAGCCAACCTTTTTTGAACGAGGCGCGGATATCGGATCCATGGAATGAGAGGATCAGCTTTTCCGGCAATCCCTTCTCGCGGACCAGTTCCATCCAGGGCCAGGCGGTCAGTTCCGGAAAATGAGGGTTCACAACGGCGATTTGCAGCCGTGCCGCCAAACTTCGGAGAACGTTCTTCTCTCCCGGCCAGCGCAGGGCATAGCGACAGCCGTTGGCCACTAATAAAGAAGAACCCAGCGGCGACGGGACGCGCACACGCACGCGCGGGAAGCCCAGGTGCGTGTCCTCCACCGGCTCTCTGCTCGCCCAGTCCATTTCGATAAGCAACGGACGAAAGCGATCGGACTGGCTGCATTCCCGCATCAGGCGGAGCACTACCTGATTGACGCCTCCCTGATGGGTAAGCTCCCAGGGGACGATGAATGCCCAAGCCGGCTTGTCACTCATTCTTGGCCCGCTTCCATGCCGAAGCCGTTAACCCGGTAATCATCACTGAAGAGTCGAACCTCTCTGGCGGCCGGTCGGCGGCCAGCAGACGCTTGTAGACGCGCAGCACGACGCGCCGCAGCAGGCCGAGCCACGGATCGCCAAGCGGACGCCGCTGCACCCAGAGCCCGAGCATCGTGGCCAGCGAGGCGTCCCAGCCACCCAATGCGCGGACCTCCACGTGATTGAAGCCGGCGTCGCGGAGGAGTCTCTCCAGAGAGAATGGAGTGTACCGGAAATGATCGTGCGGAACATCGTGCAGCGGCCACAGGAACGGAACCGTGAGGAAAAAGAACCCGTCGGGACCGAGGACGCGGTGGACTTCCCGGGCCAGAGCCCACGGATCGGAAGAGTGCTCCAGCACCTCGGTCGCAATCGCGCTGTCGACCGCGCCGTCCGGCAACGCGATCGGCCCGCCCTGCCACTCGATGTCGGGGCGAGTCGTGTACTGCGGATTCACAAAATCCATACCGACGTAATTGGTGCCGCGGCTGGGCGGCGCCAGAAGGATCGGCCGATAGGGGCTTCGCCCGCATCCGACGTCCAGCACGGTTCCGTGGATGTGCGGCAGGGCCGCCCGCAACGCATCCAGAATCGACTTCCGGGTAAGGTAGGAGTCGGTGTTGTAGAGCGACAGTTCCAGATCGATAAAGTCCCGCCGCAGACGGACGGCCGCGTCCTCGCTCACGCCGTAACCCGCCGCCGGTGCCATTCGACAAAACGTGCAATGCCGTCCCCAATGGATGTCTGAGGATGATAGCCAAGGAGACGCTGCGCCTTGCTGATGTCCGCATAGGTGATCGGCACGTCGCCCGGTTGGTCCGGCAACCGGTCGATCACGGCTTTCTTGCTAAGAGCGTGCTCGATCACCTCAATCAGCCTGGTCAGCGTGATGGGGCTTGAATTTCCCAGGTTGAAGATATCGTAGCGGGTCTGGTGGTGGAGTGCCGCCAGTATGCCCTGGACAGTGTCGTCAACAAAGGTGTAGTCGCGACCGGAGGATCCGTCGCCAAACACCGGAATGGTCCGGCCGGCGTCAATCGCTTCGATGAATTTCCGGATAGCCAGGTCCGGACGCTGGCGCGGCCCGTAAACGGTAAAGAAGCGGAGGCAAACGACGTCGAGACCGTAAAGGTGAGCCCAGGTGTAACAGAGCTTTTCGCCGGCAATCTTGGTGGCCGCGTAGGGCGAAATAGGAAGATTGGTCTGATCTTCCTCGCTAAAGGGTACGCGGTTGGCGACCCCGTAAATCGAGCTGGACGAGGCGAACACGAACTTCCGCACTCCCGCCCGCCGGCATGCCTCCAACAGCGTCACGGTGCCTCGCACATTCGCGTGTTCATACAAAAGCGGGTCTTCCAGCGACGGGCGGACGCCGGCGCGTGCCGCCAGGTGGATGACGGCGTCCGGTCTCTCCTTGGCAAAAACTTCGGCCACCAGCCGCTCGTCACAGATGGTGCCGTGGTGAAACCGGTCGCTCCCGGCCAACCCGATCTCTTCGAGATTCTTGCGTTTGAGCGATGGCGAATAGTAGTCGTTGAGCTCATCGAGCACCGAGACGGAATGGTCTTCTTTCATCAACCGTTCGGCCACGTGCGAGCCAATAAACCCGGCTCCGCCAGTCACCAATATGTTCATCTGTCGCCTAACTCCTTTTCCTTCTCAGCCACGACTTCCTGCATCAGCGCAACCACCTCAGCGGCCACATTGTCCCACGAGCGGCTTAAAGCCCATTGGGAAATGACTTCGTGGTTCCAGTCGCGGCACAGCGAAGCCGCCAGTGCCTTCTCCAATGCCGCCTTGTCGCCGAACGGAACGACATAACCAAATTCGGAAGATTGAATCATTTCGGGAATCGCGCCAATGTCGGTCGCAACTACCGGCGCGCCGCAGGCCATGGCCTCGTGCACCACGTTCGGCCAGCCTTCGTTGCTGGTGGCCAGCGCGAAGACGTCGCACAGCGACATCAGGCGCGCCAGTGCGTCCGGTTTCACCGGCCCCAGGAAGCGAACGTGCTCTCCGAGGTTCAGATCGGTGACCATCTTGCGGATGACGGCTTCGTAGTCGCCTTCGCGCCCAGGTCCGCCGGCGATGAGCAACTGCGCTTCGACGCCTTGATCGATCACCCCCCGCAACGCTTCCACCAAGCGGTGATGCCCCTTGCGCTCAATCAGGTAGCCGGCCGATAGGATCACTTTGTCACGGGGACCGATTGACCATTCGCGCCGCGCCTCGTCACGGCCACGCGGATAAAATACAGTGCCGTCAATCCCATTCGGGATCGTCACGACTTGTCGGGGCTCACAGCCGAGACTGATCGCAAATTGCCGCAGCCGCTCGGAAACGGTAATGACCCGCGCCGCGCGACGCAGTGCCCAACCCATTATCCGGCGGCGCATCGCGTAAACCGCGTGGTCGGTTTCGTTCCCGCGCAGCGTGACCACGAACGGGCGCTTGAGTATGGTCGCCAGCAGGGCGGCCGCAACTCCCTCCGGGTGGGCGAAATGCGCATCGATCAAGTCGATGCTCCGCGTCAACCCCCAAACGCGGGGGAGCATCTGGATTCCCAGGAGCGGACCATTCAGCCAGCCGCCCAGCGGCGGATAGAACCAGCGCGGATACCGTATGTCGAGGCCGCCTTCCTGGGCTCGTTGCGGTATCTGCCCCAGTGGAGCCAGAATTCGCTTCGGGTTCCCGTACTCAAGCACGGGAACTGGCGCCAGCACGAGCACGGGGATCTGCTCGGCCACGCGCCGCATCCTCCGGTGGATAAATACACCGAAGTCGGTTTCCGCCGGATTGGGAAAACACATGCTCAAACAGAGAATTCGCACGTTTGCAGCCCCTGGGAGGCCTGCCTACTAGCATAGGTCGCTTCCAACTACCTCATTATCATCGTCAAAAGCTCAGGGTGGCTTTAGTGACGCCGGCGCAGCTAAAAGCACGGCTGAAGTTCGTAAGGTTAGGATAAGACATGAGGCTTTCCCGGGGCTTAGGCGCCGCGCTGTGTCTGTTTCTGGCTTGCACCTCCCGCTCGCAACCGGCCAATCCGCGGAGTGCGTTCCGAGGGATTTCGTTTACCCCTCCGAGTTCGCCTTTGGCTCTGGCAGCGATCGAAGCCTCGCGCGCCAAGACGGTGACCGTCCCGAACTTTATCACCGTGGAGAATCAGGCCGCGGAACAGCGCAACCGTCCCCTGACCGTGTCGCGGTCGTTTGCGCAGGGTGAAATTCCGCGGTGCCCGCAGGCAGTGCTGGCCGGCAATCGACTGGAAACTCAATGCGATGTGAAGACGCGCTGGCCCGACGGCAGTGTTCGTCATGTGCTGGTCACCTTCTTCGCCGATCTCCCGGCTAAGAAGTCAGTCAGGGTTGACTTCCGCGACCAGGCGCCTCCGGCAGCCAACGGGCTCACCAAAGAAGAGATGCTGAACTTCCAGAATGGCAACTGGGGCGCCGCCTTTCGGGTCCGTGCCGACGGCGAGGAAGCAGGCAATCCCGTGGTTAGGGATGCCAAGGAGATTCTCCAGGCCTGGAGCGGAAAGCCAAGTGACCTGGGCGTGCGCTACTGGCTGAAAGGACCGCTGGTCACCCAGGTGATTGTGGAAGACAAGGGGTCCTCGCGGTTCGATCTTGGCTGGTCGCAGTCGGCGAAAGCCGCTATCCTCGGCGATACGCTCGGCCCGGCCAGCCGCGAACTGCGGATCCGTCAGGGCACGGAAAACACCGCCGCCGAGTGGCGTGTCCCTGGCTCCGTCTATGTAGGCAATGAGATCCTCGAAGTGTGTGAATTCGCCGGCGATCGTTTCCGCATCTGCCCCCAGGGGCGAGCCAAGCAAGGTACCCGGATGTATGAGCAGCGTCCCGGTGAGACCATGGCCCCAGCCGGCGATTGGAAGGCCGCGACCGAGATTAAGTACAAGTCCCTGCACCCGGTTTTCGTCCTGACCTTTTACCGCGGCTGGCCCGGCGTGAAGGTAGAGTACATTCTCGAGAATACGTACGCCATGCGGCAGCAGACGCAGGTCTATCATGCGCAACTGCTGCGCGGCCGGGACCTCAAGGAGGCGAGCCCGGAGCGCTGGCTGGTTCATTGGCCGGGTTCCCGTTGGCGTCAGGCGGTCTGGAACGGGAGTGAACCAGGCCCCATTCACGTTGATCACAACTTCCCTTATCTGGTTTATTCCCATGCCCTTCCGAGTTATGACATCTCCCGGCGCGTCCCTGAGGCCGCTCTGCGCCAGGAGATTGCCGCCTTCCAGGCGAGCGACCGGGGCGAGATCATGGGACGCGCCCAGTGGCTGGCGGCTTTTGAAGCGCCAGGAGGGCGCGGTGATATCGCATTCCTGCCGAGGTGGTATGTCCGGTATGTGTTCTCTTCGGACCCCAGGCTATGGGAAGTCCTCTACGGGAACGCCGCGGTCAGTGCCCACATTCCCATTCACTACCGCGAATCGGAGCCTGGACGCCCCTATTGCCCGTTTTCGTGTAAGGAGCCGCCCTCGGCACAGGGTCGCGTCCTTTCAATTGAAGCGCGCCCAACCGGGTTCCCGCCACTCTCGGGTGACAGTACGCTCGAGGACACACTGGCCCGGGTGGGCAATGCGAACTGGGGCGGCTGGACTCCGGATATCGCGCACCAGGCTGAATTCGCGTTCTTGCCCTATCTGCTGACAGGGGAGTGGTATTTCCTTGAAGAACTTCAGTTTTGGGCTTCGTGGAATGGCGCGGTTGGAGGCAACCCTGGGGTCGACTGCGACTACTGCCGGCACCGCGATTGGGGGTATGTGACCGGGGAGATCCGGTCGCGCGCGTGGGGCATGCGGACGGTGGGGCTGGCCGCACTTATGAGTCCAGACGGGACGGCGGAGAAGACGTATTTCACGGACAAGCTGAACAATATGATCGCCGGTGACGAGGGCTTCTTTGATATACGGAACGGGTCGTTCTACGAACCGTGCCCGGCGGGCCCCTACAATCCCACCACGACAACCCGCTGGTGCTGGGGAAACCGGACTATGGCCGTTCCGGAGAGAACTGGCGGCGCGAATCCACTGTACTCTTATGAGCGGATCAATTCGCCAGATTACGGGATCTCGTCGATCTACGGTCAGCAGGACTTTCCAAAAAATCCGCCGTCTGCCAAACTGCCGAAACCTTGGGCCAAGCCCGCCTACTCGCTTTCGGCGGAGTGGGGCCATCATTTCCATACAGTCGTGACTGGCGCATTGCTTGATCTCGGTTTTGTCCAAGTGGCCGAATTGCACGCCAGGAAGGCGACACGATTGTTGCAGCAACTGAAGAGTCCCCGCTTCAACCCGTATCTGGTGGCGGCTTACCGCACACCGGAGTTCGCCTGCATTCCGAAACTGGATACCAAGCAGAATCGCTACATTTGCACACCGGGAGGCCGATATAGCGATTGGGGGGACATTTTGAACGGTTTCAAGGAGCGGGAAGACACGCCGGCGGACACTTTTCTGTGGCGCAGCATGGACCAGTTTTATGACCGCTACGTTGAAGACGCAGAGGGCGGTTACACCTATTACGCACGCGCTGCGGCAACATTCCTGCCAGGATTGACATTTGAAGGCTTGAGCGGCAAAGAGGCTTGGGACTGGATCGCTCCGAGGGCAGTGCGTGGAGACCGGCTGAACGACACGCCGATGTGGGCTTTCCTGCCTCGTTCGGAAAACTCCTACGGAATGTCCGCGCCCGCATCGAGTCCACCCAAAGAGGGGAAGTAACGGATGGGTTTTCGCTTTATATTGCTTCAGATGGCGGTGGCGGGGATCAGCCTTGGCGCTCTGGTCAATCCGCTCATCGGCCTCTACGGTTACATCTGGTATTCGCTGGCCCGGCCCGACGCGATGTCCTGGTCGGAAGGCGCGTTGCCCCACTCGCTCATCATGGCCATCTGCACGCTAGCTGGGGTTTGGCGTTTTATCCCGAATCTGCGGCTGTGGATTGTTAATCCCTGGGTCCTGTCGATGTTGGGCCTACAGGTTGTCATGCTGGCGTCCTGCCTCACCGCGCAGTATCCCGACCTGGCTTGGGGACCCTATTGGAACTTCGTCAAGTACGCCCTCATTGCTCTTTTGATCCCCCTGTATATTGTGACGCTCAGGGAGTTGCGGTGGCTGATGCTGGTGATCGCGTTCTCGGTCGGGTTAGTCGGCTTCCGGTTTGGGGTGTTTGGGTTGCGCGCGGGCGGCGTCCACTTTGAAGGTGGTTTGGGCGGCTTCATGTCCGACAACAATACGTTGGCCGTGGCGTTGCTGATGGGACTACCCTTCATCTGGTACTCCCGGGAACTGGTGGAAAAGCGCTGGATGAAAATGGCCATCTACCTATTCCTGTTTACGGACATGGCCACGATCGTGATGACCCACTCCCGCGGCGCAATGCTTTCCCTGGCGGTGCTCTGCCTGGTGCTGACGCTCCGGTCCCGGCACAAAGTGACTGTGTTGGCGGCAATGGTCATCCTAGCTGCGCCCACCGTCTACCTGGTGCAGGATTCGCTCGGCGACCGGCTGTCCACGTTTGAGAATCTCGACGCCGATGGGTCGGCTACATCGCGAATCCGCTATTGGAAGGCCGCCGTTGCCATGTCCATGGACTATCCGGTTCTTGGTGTGGGCTTTGGCACCTACAACTGGGTAGCCCTTTCGCCGAATTACCTTGGAGTCACGAATGACAAGCAACATGTTATCCACAACAACTACCTCCAGATGGCTGTCGATTCGGGCATCTTCGCATTCCTGATCCTCCTCTGGCAGATCTATTTCGGCATCTTCTGGCTGGGGCGAACCGCAGCAAAAATCAAAAAGACCCATCCCGAACTGCTTCCCTACCCCCGTGCGATGGAAGCGGCCTTGATTGCGTATTCAGTGGGTAGTCTTTTCGTGTCGCGGACGGACTACGATTTCTACTATTTCCTGGTAATGATGATTGGTTGCTGGTACACGGTGATGCAGCAGTTACCTGCCCCTGCTACCGCTTCCGGCGAACCGAAGCCGTCGGCCCAGACCCGAGAATGGGGACCTGTTCATGTGGGGCCGGCGGTTCCTTCGGTTGAGGTCGAGACTCCCCGGCGGTCGCGGACGCTAGATTCTCCCATCCGGTCCCGTAGACCGTAGAAGGCGAGTGGGCCAACCGCTAAGTGCCAGCCGGTTGCGGCACGCGAGCCTGTTCCACGATCGAACGCGAAAACTCGCTGCCCATCCATGGGGTGGTGCGGCCGGTTAGGAAGAGGTCTCCCCAGACTTGGAGGTTCAGCAACCGCCAGATCCGGTCCGTCGCGTCTTCCGTGCGATTGCGGTGACTCTCGAGAATCCCGGCGAGTTTGGAGACGTCGAGGTACTCGGCGACCAGACCCTGCGGGTCGCATAGGTATTTGTGGAGAAAACCAGCACGGCCTTCTCCCAGCCACGCCCGGAGCGGGGTGGGGAACCCCATCTTCGGCCGGTAAACGATGTCGCGGGGCAGCAGGTCTTCCACCGCCTTCTTGAAGATATGCTTTCCGCCCGAGGGCAACTTCAGATGGTCCGGCAGGCGCATGGCGAACTCGACAAAAGTGTGGTCGAGAAACGGCACCCGGCTCTCAATCGACGCAGCCATGCTCATCTGATCCTGCTTCATGAGCAATTCGATCAGGTAAGTCTTGTGATCGCTGAACAGCAATCGGGAGAGGGTTGACTGCTGCGGCTCCACGGACCAGGCGGAATGAAACGTCCGGTAGGGGGACGCATGCCGGAGGAGGGGAGTCCGGGCCATGTCCAAAAGTTGCGACCCCGGAAATCCACAATAGAAATTGTCGAGATAGAGTGAATCGACATCCGGGGTGCGGAACAGAAACGTGTGTTCGAGCTTTCGGCGGAGCGATAACGAAGGCGTCTTGGAGACGAGCGACCGGATAGCGCGCGTTACCGGCCCCGGAAGAAAGCGGTAGTACTTGAGCGCGTGTTCGTTGATCAGGTGGTACCGGTAGCGCTCATAGCCGGCGAACAACTCATCGCTCCCCTCACCCGTGAGCACGACTTTCACCTCCCGGGCGGCCAGTTCCGACACAAAATAGAGGGGGATGCTGGCCGGGAAACAGATCGGCTCGTCCTCGTGCCAGACAAGTTTGGGAAGGCTGCCGAAGTAATCGTCGAATCCAATGACGACCTCGTGATGCTCGGTGCCGATGGCGGTGGCGGCTTGGCGCGCCCAGCTCAGCTCGGCATATTCGCGTTCTTTGTAGCCCACCGCGAAGCTCTTGAGTGGGCCGTCGAACTGTCGCCGGATCACCGCCGTAACAGCACTGGAGTCAACGCCACCACTCAAAAAAACACCTAGCGGAACATCGGACATCAGGCGACTTTCCACGGCTTTCTCAAAACGCTGGCGGCATTCCCGGATCGCTTCTTCCTTGTCGATGCGCAGCGGATCCTTGAACAGGGGTGTTTCCCAATACTGCGCCGTCGACATTTCAAACCGTCCGTCACGCCATTCCAACTCGAGATAGTGCGCCGGCATCAGTTTGCGGATGCCGTGAAAGAGGGTTTCTTCCGAGCTGACGTAGCCGAACGTCAGATATTCCGAAAGTGCTTCTTCATTGCACTGCGCCGAGACGAACGGGAACTCGAGCAGCGCCTTGATCTCAGAGGCGAATGCGAAGTGCTTGCCGTCCCAATAGTAGTAAAACGGCTTGATGCCATGCCGGTCGCGGGCGCAATAAAGATGGCGACGGCGGGTATCCCAGACGACGTAGGCGAACATCCCGTTGAACCGCGTTACCGAGTCCGGCCCATACTCCTCCCAGGCATGCAGAATGGCTTCGGTGTCGCTTCGAGTTGTGTACCTGTGGCCCCGCGCCTCGAGAACGGGACGGAGTTCGGCGTGGTTGAAAATCTCGCCGTTGTAAACCACCCAGCAGGTCCGGTCTTCGTTGGTCATCGGCTGCTGGCCGGTTGTGAGATCGACAATCGAAAGCCGCTGGTGACCAAGGAACGCGTGCGTGTCCATGTACGTCCCGTGAGCGTCCGGCCCACGGTGCTCGATGACGGACATCATGCGCCGCAGAACCGCCTCCGCGCCCGGGGGAGGGTTGGCAGACACAAAACCTGCGATCCCACACATAAAAAAGGTCTCCCCCCACCATCGGCCGATCCAGCGGCAAAGTTGAGGCCGAACTTCAGTATATCAGCGGATATCGTGCAAGCCCGTGCATGCGTTAGAGTAGCGGGAGATGAGCGACATTCTGAAGGTAAGTTGCGTCGTCGGCGCACGCCCCAACTTCATCAAGATGGCCCCGTTAATGGCCGAACTGACGCGGCGGCCGCGATGGAGGCCGCAGCTAATTCACACCGGACAGCACTATTCTCCCGAGATGTCAGATCAATTCTTTCAGGAATTGCAGATCCCACGCCCCGACGTACACCTAGGGCTGGCGGGAGGTAGTCCGACCAAACAAACCGCGGATATCCTGGTTGCGCTGGAACCTATCCTCGACACGTTTCGCCCCGACGTCCTGATTGTAGTCGGTGACGTCACCTCCACCATCGCCAGTGCACTTACTGCGGTGCGCCTGGGCCTGAAAGTCGCTCACGTTGAAGCTGGACTCCGCAGCTTCGACCGGACGATGCCGGAAGAGATCAACCGGATTGTGACCGATTCGCTATCCGACTACCTGTTTACCAGCGAGCCGAGCGGCCGCGAAAACCTCCAACGCGAAGGCGTCGCGGATTCGCGGATCTTCTTTGTGGGCAACGTCATGATTGACACGCTCCTCCGTTTTCGTGAACAGGCGAAGCAGTCCAACGTGCTCTCGGATCTTGGCGTGAAGGAAAAGGGCTACGCAGTGGCCACTTTACACCGCCCCGCGAACGTCGACGACCCAGGGCGCCTGGCCGATCTGGTGGGCGTGCTGAACCGGGTCGCTGAGAAGTTGCCGGTCGTATTTCCCGTACATCCACGAACGAAGAATAGGATGGAGGAACTCGGTTTAGGAACGGGGCGGCTGCAGCTTTGCCCACCACAGGGGTATTTGGACTTTTTGCGTCTGACGAGTTCGGCGCGGCTGGTTCTGACAGATTCGGGTGGGATTCAGGAAGAGACGACGATTCTCCAGGTGCCGTGTTTAACACTGCGGAAAAATACGGAACGTCCCGTAACGATTACTGAGGGGACGAATCATTTAGTTGGAATGGATCCGGAGCGAATCTACTCCGTTGCCAGCGAAGTGCTGGCCAGCGCGCGCCCAACCGGCGACCAGGTTCCTCAGTTCTGGGATGGGAAGGCAAGCGTACGGATCATCGACACTCTTGAACAGCAGCTTTCGTGAAGAAAGTTGCTGCCGCTGCGGTGACGCAGGGAATCAGCAGGACTTCGAGCCAGAAGGTGTGACGCGAGGCAGCGGTGACAAGCAAAGAGGTCGCCAGGCTGATGAGGATGAACCCCGCCAACATCACTTGGTATCGGTGGTCAATGACCCTTCGCCAGCGCTTCCACAACAAAACGAAGCCAATCAGGACGATGCCTCGCATGCCAAACCCCAGCACGGAGGTCCCAGTCACGTTGCCCGGAATCGGTACGTAACCGCGGTAGAAGCGCCCCGCCATAACCAGAGGTAGCCTGGTCCAGTTTTGCAGGGCATACTCCTTGGCTTCCGCCTGGTAGTGGCGGCATAAGTCGCACGGACTCAATCGTCTGGCAAGCGACTGAAAGGGTTCTTCGCCCGGGATGTCGTCGGGCTGAATCCAAAGGCCCAGGTGCTTCCAATCGTAAAAGACGACAGGATTGTGGGTTCCTCTAAGAACCTCGCCGGAAGTGCTTGACAGCATCGGGCAGCCGTTGAGGGCGTTACGGATCATCCAAAGGCCAGGGAAAATGCCAAACAGCGCTAAACCGCCCACGGCGAGCATCTTGGAGCGGCCCCCAAGCCACCACAGAAGCACCGGCACGAGGGGTGTGAGCAAGAGGTAGTTGGCTCGAAACAGGCAAGAGAACCCAAGCAGCAGGGCTCCCCACAGCAGACGTCCGTTCAGGAAGAGGAGCACTGTGGCCGTCAGCACGACAATCAGTCCGGTTTCCGAAAGTCCGCTGTGCATGAAGAAGAGCGCGGGCAGGTAGACAACGTAGAAAAGACCGGCAAAGAGGGCCGCAGTTCGATTTTGGGTGACTTTGAATGCCACCCTTGCCAGCAGTAGGGCAGCGACGACATTCAGCAGAAGCGTGGTCAGACGCACGACGACGGGTGGGTCCACGTGGGGCAGGATCGAAAACGCAAGCGCCAGTGCGCCGGTCCAGCCAGGCAACCGGTCGAGTGCGGGCTCAGAGGGCCAGGGACTGCGAGGATTTGTATAGCCATTTCCACTGGCGAAGTTCTTGGCGATTGCCGCGAAAAAGACCGTGTCGCTTTCCAGAGGAGCGGCCAGTCCCAAGGCTGCCAGTACCGCAATATTCACGAGAAGAGCTGAAATGAGAACAACGGCGCCGTAATGTTTCGCTGCCCGGCTGACGATGATATTCATGGAAGGGATTCCGCGAGAACTGTGCCCTCGCAGTATACTAAAGGAAGCGCAGCGGGTGGCACGAGGGAAACATAAGGGTATACCTTACAGTAACTTAGCTACCCTCGTGGACAAGATCGGATGGAATTAATGGGCGAGCAACCAGGAAAAAAGAAGGCTGTGATCATAGGAGGAGGACCCGCCGGACTCACGGCCGGGTACTGCTTGAGCAAGGCGGGTGAGCCGGTCGCTATCCTCGAGGCAGATCCAAAATACCTGGGCGGAATCTCCCGCACTGCCAGTTACAAAGGCTTTCTATTCGATATTGGGGGCCACCGTTTTTTTTCCAAGTCAAAGGCAGTGGAGGACTTCTGGCATGAAATCCTTCCTAACGACATGCTGGAACGTCCGAGGATGTCGCGGATTTTCTATGGGGGCAAATTTTATTCGTATCCGCTACGGGCGATGGAAGCGTTTTTGAACCTGGGGCCGTTTCAGTCCGCAGCCTGCGTTTTGTCGTATTTCAAAGCGCGGACGTTTCCCCGACCCGAGGTGAAATCGTTTGAAGACTGGGTAACCAACCAGTTTGGCGAGCGGCTGTTTCGGATTTTCTTCAAGACTTATACCGAAAAGGTATGGGGAATGAATTGCAACGAAATCTCCGCGGATTGGGCGGCGCAGCGAATCAAGGGTTTGTCGCTGGGCACGGCGATCAAGAACGCACTGTTTCCGGAGAAGCCGAAAGACAAATCGCAGGTCGTGAAGACGTTGATCAGTTCGTTCCGCTATCCGCGGCGTGGTCCGGGGATGATGTGGGACCGGTGCGGCGAACGAATTCGCGAGATGGGAGGTGAGATCGCGATGGGAAGGCGGGTGACCGCCTGCCATTGGGACGCCTCGAGCGGGAGTTGGACCGTCCAGGCGCGCACCCAGGAGGGCGTCACTGAGACCTATCAAGGGGAGCACGTCATCTCGTCGGCGCCCATGCGCGAGTTGATACCCAGTCTCGATCCGAAAGCTACGCCTGAGGCCCTGCATGCGGCGCAGAGCCTGCGTTATCGAGATTTTGTAACCGTGGTCCTGATTGTGAAGGACAAGGACGCGTTCCCTGACAACTGGATCTACATCCACGAGCCCAACGTCAAGGTGGGACGGATTCAGAACTTCAAGTCGTGGTCTCCGGAAATGGTGCCGGACGAGTCAATGTCCTGCTACGGGCTGGAGTATTTCTGCTTCGAAAGCGACGGGCTATGGAACCAGTCTGACAAAGAGCTGATCGCGTTGGGTGCGGCCGAACTCGAGAAGATCGGGCTGGGCCGCCGCGGCGATGTCGTGGACGGGTGTGTTGTCCGGCAAATCAAGGCTTACCCGGTGTACGACGATGCCTACTCGCGCCATGTCGATGCAATCCGGAAGGAAGTGGAGCACCGGTATCCGAACCTGCACATGGTGGGGCGGAACGGCATGCACAAGTACAACAACCAGGATCATGCCATGATGACCGCAATGCTGGCAGCCGAGAATATCCTGGCCGGCAAGCCGGTATACGACGTTTGGGACGTGAACCAGGACGCGGAATACCACGAGGCAGGGACGTCCGGAGAGCAGGGAGCGTCTGGGTTGCGGATGGTTCCGACCCGGGTATCCTAACGCAGGGCTGCCATCAGTCGCCCGGTGGCTTCCAGGAGGGCATAGCGAGCGGCTTCCGCCTGGGCCACGGCGTCGTAGTAAGCCATCCACTTTTCCTGTTCTCCCTGGCGGGCTTCCTCCACTTGCCTGAGACTTGCGCGTCCTTCGTCAAAGCGTGCCAATTGGACGGCCAACGTCTCGCGCGAAAGATCCAGATCGAGCCGGTTCACCTGCCGAGCCGATTCCGACTTTTGAAGCTCGAGAAACTGTTTCTCCGTGTCGAGCGACACACGACCTCGGACCTGGTTGATCTGAAGCCTAAGGCGAGCCGCCTCTGACTCCGCCATCCCAATCCTTCCGGCCCGTCCCGGCCCAAACAAGAGAGGCAACTGAATAGAGACGCCGAGTTGGCCATTGTGGCGCTGGAAGCGGCGAAAGAAGTCCTCGTAGTTGTTGAACCGGGCAAACAGTCCGTACTGGGCCACCAAGTCCAGCACGGGATAGCGCTCGGCACGCCGCGCCTGAGTCTCGAAGCCCTTGGCGAGCAGAGCCGATTCCAGCCGTTTGATCTCGCGGTTCTCCCGGAGCGCCTCCTCAACCGCCGCTTCCAACGACTGCGGGAGTTCAGGAAATTGCCGTTCTTCGCCGGCAGGGCGAACCCGATCACCCGGCGGCAAGCCCAGAAGAAACGCAACGGTGGATTCCGCGGCCTCTCGATCCGCCTCAAAGGCGAGCAATCGCTGCCGTGCCTTAGCAAGGTCGAGGGCGGCGCGCTTGCCTTCCAGAGGGAGTTCTCGGCCTTCCTGGACACGCAACGCGACAAGGGAATGAACCTTTTCGGAGCTCTCCACCTGCCGGCGGGCCAACTCAACCAGCCGGCCACGGCGTTCGGCGTCGAGGAATGTCGAAACCACGCGGCCGACTGCGGAATCGCGCTGTTCCTGGGTCGCGATCTGGGCGCCTCGCGCCTGTTCCCGGGCTTGGGCAACGGCCAGTTTCTGAGGCTTATTGTAGAGGGAGGAGACCGCGCGGGCCTGGACAATGCTCGGGGCAGATCCTTCGATGCTCATCGGAAATCCCGAAGTGTAGGCTAAACCACTTCCCACGAACATCTTAGGGACGAAAGGATCGCGTGCCGCCTGGGCCGCCGCCGCCGCCCGCTGCTCGTCCAACCGCGCCAGCAAAACCTCAGGGCTCTGCCGGGCCGCAAGGTCCGCAGCTTCCTTGAGGGTTAGAGTACGTACCTCGGCTTGAGCGGCAACAATCGCAGCCAGAGCGAAAAGGGCAGGGCATCGCATACCCACCATTAGAGCCTAGGCGCCGGAAATCGTGCGCAGAAGCCGCTCGGCGTCGGCGCGGGGGGGATCGTCGGGTGTGAGATCGGCCTTCAAATAAAGTGTCAGCAAATGCCGGGCCTCGTCGAGCTTTCGCTTTTCATCGACGTAAACCTGAGCCCTCTCGAAAAGCAGCTTCGGATGATTGGGCGCCACTTTCTCCGCCCTTTGAAACACCGCATCGCTTTCCGCCGGGCGGCCCCGTCTGGCCAGAAACTTGGCGAGGTCAATCAGTCGGCCCGGTTCTTTGGGCGCGAGCTCAACAGCTTGGCGCAAGTGCAATTCGGCCTGGGGAAAGTCCTTCCGCTTTTCGGCCAGTCGAGCCTGTGCGTAGTGCTTCTCGACTTTGTCGAGCTGGCCGATCCGCTCCGCAGTCTCCGCAGCCTTGTCGAGGCCGCCTCCGAGGAATCCCGGAGCCTCGAGGTGGTACTCGAACAGGTCGTTGAGGGCCTCGATGTTCGTGGAATTCAGGGCGACGGCTCTTTCGAACGCCTTCCGGCAGTCGACGGCCAACTTCGGAGCGACTAAGAAATTGGACTTCTCCGCCCGCCGACCCAACACCTTGCCATACCAATGAAAATACTCTGATTGGGGCGCCAACTGAGTTGCCGTGCGCAAATAGAGTTCCGCTTTCCTAAGGTCCCCCAGCATAAACGCACTCTTCCCGGCCAGCGAAAGAACATGCGGATCTTTTGAGTTCTCCGGCTGCAAGACAGCCAGCGCCTGCGCGTAGTCCGTGCGCTGGTAAAGTGCCCGAGCCTTCTCCAGGTCCGCTGCCGCCAGCAAACCGGAGGCGAGGAAGCCAAGTATGAGGATCATCAGCCACCTATTGTGATGTCCAAGCCCCAAAAGAGGTTCCGACACATAACAAACCGAGAGGAATCACACGCAGAACACACCAAGGTTATGAATAGTCGTGGCCTTATTTCGCACCAGAAGCGCAGCCGTGTTTGGGATTGATGCTCATGTCGTCGATGTGGAAGTGGACATGTACCCGGGAGGATCAACCCGGGATTTTGTCACTGTGGGGATGCCGGATCTTGCGGTCCGCGAGAGCCGGGAGCGAATCAAGTCTGCGTTGGCGAACACGGGCTACGGCTATCCGAACAAGTCCGTAACGATCAACCTCGCACCGGCCAATCTAAAGAAAGAGGGTGCGGGGTTCGATTTGCCGATGGCGATGGGGATTCTTGGAGCCATGGGCGTGGTGAAGCCCGCCGAGCAGTTCATGTTGTGCGGCGAACTGTCGCTGGACGGTTCGATACGCCCGGTGAGAGGAGCTCTTTCGATCGCGGTCTGCGCTCGGAAATTGGGCATCCGGAGCCTGATCGTTCCCGAGGAGAACGCCGCGGAAGCTGTGGTGGTGGAGGGAGTAAGGGTGTTCGGGCTGAAACATCTGGCTGAGGCGGTGGGACTGGTGAACCAGACTCGTCAATTCACGCCGGCTGCGGCTTCATTGCTCGAAACGGCGGAGCCGGAAGAGGGCTTCCCAGACTTCCGGGACGTACGGGGACAGACAAGCGCAAAGCGCGCCCTGGAGGTGGCAGCCGCCGGGGGACACAACGTGCTGATGATCGGTCCCCCTGGATCCGGCAAGACGATGCTCGCCCGGCGCCTGGCAGGAATCCTGCCACCGCTGACGTTCCCGGAAGCTTTGGAGACAACGCAGGTCCACAGCGTGGCGGGCGTCTTGCCCCCCAACAGTGGACTGCTCCGGCAGCGTCCGTTCCGCGCGCCTCACCACAAAATCTCGGACGCTGGGTTGCTGGGGGGCGGAACCGGAGTGATCCGGCCAGGCGAGGTGAGCCTGGCTCACAATGGTCTGCTGTTTCTGGATGAGTTCCCAGAGTTCCCTCGAAACGTCCTGGAACTGCTGCGTCAACCGATGGAAGAGCGGTCGGTGACAATTGCCCGTTCGTCGATGACACTCATGTATCCGGCGAAATTCATGCTGGTGGCGGCGATGAACCCCTGCAAGTGTGGATTTCTTGGTGACACGACACGCGAGTGCCGTTGTACGGGGGCAGAGGTGCAGCGGTATCTCGGTAAGATCAGCGGGCCACTCCTGGACCGGATCGATCTTCACATCGAAGTTCCTGCAGTGGCCTACAAGGACTTACGAAGTAAGCAAGACGGTGTGGGATCGGACGAAATGCGTACCCGAGTGATGGAGGCACGTCGACTTCAAAACAACCGTGGGTACTACAACGCGGAAATACCTGCGCCTTTTGTTCGCCGGTATTGTACTCTGGATGAAGCAGGCGAACAAACATTGGAAATGGCCGTTCGCCGCCTCGGTTTGTCGGCCCGGGCGCATGACCGGATTCTGAAGGTCTCCCGCACGATCGCCGACCTCGACCGGGCGGAAGTGGTCAAGGCCAAACACATCGCGGAAGCGGTCCAGTACCGTAGTCTGGACCGGAACTATTGGAATTAGCGAACACACTCCTACACTGGTAGACTGAGGCGAGCATGATCGACGAGAAAGACCGTTTACGAGCGCTCCAAGCGACGCTGGGACAAATCGAGAAGCAGTTCGGGAAGGGCTCCATAGTCCGGCTCGGCTCAAAGGAGGCGGTCATCCCGATCGCGGCCATCTCGACGGGATCGATCTCCGTGGATTGGGCGTTGGGTATCGGAGGATTTCCACGCGGGCGAATCAGCGAGATCTTTGGCCCCGAATCGTCCGGTAAGACGACCGTAGCCCTCCAGGTTGTTGCCCAGGCACAGCAGGGCGGCGGAGTTGCGGCGTTTATCGACGTCGAACACGCACTGGATCCGAATTACGCCCGCAATTTGGGCGTGGACGTGGACAACCTGCTGGTGTCCCAACCCGATTATGCGGAACAAGCGCTCGAGATCACGAACTCCCTGATTGCATCCAGCGCGGTGGATGTTCTCGTTGTGGACTCGGTGGCGGCCTTGGTCCCGAAGGCCGAGTTGGACGGCGAAATGGGCGACTCTTTCATGGGGGTGCAGGCTCGCCTCATGTCGCAGGCAATGCGTAAACTGACGGGCGTGGTGTCAAAGTCGAAGACTTGTCTGATTTTTATCAATCAGATCCGCGAAAAGATCGGCGTTATGTTCGGTAGTCCGGAAACGACGACGGGTGGGCGCGCGCTGAAGTTCTACTCGTCGGTTCGCGCCGATATCCGGCGCATCTCGGCGATCAAAGATGGCGATGTCGTGATCGGAAACCGAACCAAGGTGAAGATCGTGAAGAACAAACTGGCGCCGCCGTTCCGGGAAGCCGAGTTCGACATCCTCTATGGACAGGGCATTTCGAAAGAAGGCGATCTGGTGGACTTGGCCGTCCAACACAATATTATTGAAAAGAGCGGCTCCTGGTATGGATACGCGGGCGAGCGCATCGGCCAAGGCCGCGAGAACGCCAAGCAGTTCCTGCGCGACAACCCGGAAACGTTCGCCAAACTCGACCGGGAGGTCCGGAAGGCCCTGGGCATGACGCGGGATGCCGCTCCGGCAGAGGGCGCTCCTCCTTCGGCTCCGGAGGCGCCATCGCGTCCGGCCGCCGCCTCCGCGGGAAGCCGGGTCAGGTAACGCCTTATATAGTAGGAATCCGGGATAGGCGATTCGGAATTAACGACTTACAATAGTTCAGATGGCCAAGGTCCGTAAGGTCGTATTTCCAGCAGCGGGGCTGGGCACACGCTTTCTCCCCGCCACCAAAGCACAGCCGAAGGAGATGCTTCCGCTGGTCGACAAGCCGCTGATCCAGTACGGCGTCGAGGAATCCATCCATTCGGGCATTCAAAATATCATCATCGTCACCGGCCGCGGCAAGAGCGCGATTGAAGATCATTTCGATGTCAGTTTTGAATTGGAGCACTTGCTGGAGACCAAGGGGAAGCTCGACCTTCTCAAGCAAGTACGCGACATCTCAGACATGATCAACGTTTCCTACGTTCGTCAGAAGGAAGCGATGGGGCTGGGACACGCGGTGTTGAGGGCGAGGGAGTTGGTGGGCAACGAGCCCTTCGCCGTGGTGCTATCGGATGACGTGATCGATGCGGAAGTTCCATGCGTGCGGCAGTTGCTGGACATCCACGAGTTCTATGGAGCCTCGGTGGTGGCGCTGATGGAAGTTCCCAAAGAACAGATCTCCGCCTATGGGGTTGTGGACGCCGAGCCGGTGGAGCACAACGGCGCACAGGGCCGGCTGTACCGGGTTCGGAACATGGTGGAAAAACCGAAGGCGGATGAGGCGCCTTCGAATCTGGCGATTATCGGGCGGTACATTCTGGCGCCAGAGATCTTCCAGTCGATTGAGGAGATTCCGCCTGGTGCCGGGGGCGAAATCCAGCTCACTGACGCGCTGAAACACCTGCTTCGGAGCCGCCCGATCTACGGACTAAAGTTTGAAGGCAAGCGTTTTGATGCGGGGGATAAGCTTGGGTTCCTCCAGGCGACAGTGGAGTTTGCGCTCCGCCGGCCCGATCTCGGGGCCGCTTTCCGAGACTACCTGAGAACGTTGTTAAGTTGATCCAAAAAAGAAGAACAATGGCGTCCTCCATCCCGTTTGAGCTGCCTCTCAAAGCCAGCGAATCGGCTGCCGTCGCGGAACTCGTCTTCCAGCAGTTGGAGGGAAGATCGATCACTGACGACCAGCGGAACCGGCTTGCGGTGCGCGCCGCGTCCTTGAAACTCCAGAGCATCCGTCCGCACTTCGGATCGCTGCAGCAAGATCCCGTCCATACGTCGACTTACTATCTGGCCGTGGACGCTATTTCGCCGGCGGGCGACGAGCGGCCGCTGCTGCTCCGGTTGGCCATGGCATCCTCGCCTTCGAGCGGATTCTTTCCGAACGCAATCCTGATCGGTCGGATGCGGCCGGGTGGCGGCCGGGAAGTGGTAGTGAACGCGATTCCGTTTGAGTCCACCGATTCCGAAGCGATCCGCACTTTCGCCCAACAGGTGGATCCGGCGTTTCTCCCGCGCCCGCAAGGGGCGCAACCTGCGGTGGCAGTGGGGAACCGGCATCCCGAGATCAGCCTCCCGGCGGCCTTTGACGCCTTTCGCCGCCTGTTGAAATCAACCGGGGTCAACTACGCGTCGACCGTTCAGCTATCCGCCACCCGCGAGATGACCACTCCGGAGGCGATTGCCGCCCGGGACGGAGAGAATCCAACGGCTGCGGGCCATACACGCGTCAGCATCCCGCATCTCTACGAAGCCGGGCTGTGGGCTGCGGTTCGGGCCGGATGGCGGGAAGGCTATTCGGCGGAAGCCGACCATTTCATTGTTACCGGCGATTCGCCGGCTGCCGTTCGGCGTTCCGTCGACATGGTG
Organism: Bryobacterales bacterium; assembly: GCA_016789925.1. GTDB lineage: Bacteria > Acidobacteriota > Terriglobia > Bryobacterales > Bryobacteraceae > JADLDI01. Next base: position 23,832 of record JAEUQD010000351.1, read on the forward strand.
AAGGAAGCTATTCACCTAGCCGCCGGGTTCACCAAGTTCACCACCGATACTTCGCGGCTCTTTGACTTGCGGGCCGACAATCGTCACCCGCATCCCTATAGCGACGGCGAGATTGACGAGCGGTTCCAGCAGGTCCTGCCCGCCGACGAACAGGCGTCGGTGTTGGACGAGTTCTGCCGGACGTTTGTCGTGGGCGACGACGAATACAAGTTCGACCAACGCGCCGTGAAGCGGCTGGCGGTCAAGTTCGGCGAAAGCCTACTGCTGAACGAAGAGCTATACGACTTCATCCGGCAGGAGCGCTCGGCCTCCGAGCTGGGGCGCAGTTTCGATTTCGAACCTTCCATCGACGAGGCGGAAACGCTGACCACGCCGAAGGAGATGATCTTCTACATGCAATGGTTGAAATCGCGGGGGCGCGCGGCCCAATTGGTGCCGCCCAACCTCGGTTTCAAGAAGCGGCAGGCCTATCCGGAAGAGTTCGACGCCTTGGAGACTTACGTCGCTCACAAGATGTGGCCGGAGTTGCTCGAGCGAGTGGCCCGGCAGTTCAATTCGCGGCCGCTCGACGAACTGGGCGACCGTGTCAGCCGCCTGGCGGCCATCTCGCGGCACTTCAACGGAACGCTGTCGATTCATTCGGGCTCGGGCAAACAAGCGGAGGTGCTGCGGCGCATCGGCGCGGCCACGGCCGGCCGCTGGAACTATAAGATCTCCGGCGAACTGCAACTGCAACTGTTCGATGTGCTCAGCGAGCAGGAACCGTCGTCACCGTGGCGG
>JAEUQD010000196.1 GCA_016789925.1 Bryobacterales bacterium
CCTCGTAGCACCGGGCCTGATGCTGCATGGAGAGCGCGCCAGGCGATTCGTCCCACGGTTGTCGGTGCGCATCGGCAAGACTCGCAAAGCCGGCTTCGGTGAAGATGACCGGGCGTCGCGCGGCGCGATGGACGGCCTCCACCCGGCCCACCACTTCCCTATACGAAAGATCGCCGGGCAAGGGGTAGTAATTGTTGAGCCCAATGTAATCGACTGCGTCCCAGAACGGCAGTTGCTCAAACTCGGGCCCGAAATTGGCCGCGTAAACGAGGGGACCGGGATAAAGGGCGCGTACGCGGCCGATGATGCGGCGCCACTGGGTGGCATGGCGCGATAGCAGGACGAACTCAGTGCCCACGCAGAACAAATCAGCAGCGATGGTCTTGGCCAGGCGCGCGTAGTGTTCGATATAGGCCTGGTAGGAGGAGAACCAGGCGGCCAGTTCGAGCGGCTCTTCGAAGCGCAAGCCGCCGGGAAAGGACCGGGGAACCCAGACCTGAGGCTTGAGCAGTACACGGATGCCCAACTCGTGCGCCTCGGCCGCAAGACGCTGGATTCCTGTGTCGCGCTCCCAGCTACGACTCGGATTGAAGCGCACTTCCGGCGTGCCCGGACGCGCCATTCCATAGGGCACGAGGGCGATCGCGTCTACTCCGTAGGCGGGAAGCTGACGCAGCATCGCACTGGCGGCATCGCTGCCGTAGAACGCAGGCGCTTCGGCGGTGAAATTCACACCGCGTTGAAACGGGAGGCGAGGCCGGGCCAGCGCGGATTGCAGGAGTGTACGACGCGTCATCGGGCGAGGTGGCTGTTCAGAAACCGCTCCACTTCCGCCATAAAACGGAGGATGTTGGCGGGTTTGGCGAAGCCGTGGCCTTCGTCCGGAAAGACGATATAGGTGACGGGCTTGTTCTGCGCGCGCAGCGCGTCGACAATCTGTTCGCTCTCGGCGGGGGGCACGCGCGGATCGTTGGCGCCCTGCCCGACCAGCAGAGGCCGCACGATCCGATCGGCGTGAAAGGAAGGCGAGCGGGCGCGGAGCATGTCCTGGTCGCGCTGCAGGTTTCCCACGCGCTGGTCGTAGAGCGCGAGCACCGCGGCGGCGGAAGGGGGAATGCGGCCCAGAAACGTAAACAGGTTCGACTGACCGACGATATCGACACCGCAGGCGAACTCCTCCGGCGCAAAGGCGAGCGCGGCGAGCGTGAGATAGCCGCCAAAACTCGCGCCCATGATGGCCGTGCGTTTCGGATCGGCGTAGCCCTGGCGGACGGCCCAGCGTTTGGCATCGACCAGGTCGTCGAGCATCTTCGCACCCCATTCGCGATTGCCGGCGTTGAGAAACGCTTTGCCATAACCGCTCGATCCACGGTAGTTGACCTGAAGAACGGCATACCCGCGGCTGGCGAGGAACTGAACGACACCAGAGTACCCGTAACTGTCGCGGACCCACGGTCCTCCGTGGACGACCAACACCAACGGCGTCGCCCCACGGGCGTCGACGGGGCGGGTGAGATAGCCGTGGAGACGCAGTCCATCGCGGGCGGCAAAGTCAACGGGTTGCATGGGGGCCAGCGGATAGGCGTCCAATTGCGGGCGGCTGGCAAACAACGGCGCGGACTTCCGCGTTTCACGGTGGAACAGAAAGTACCGGGCGGGTTGTTCGGCTTTGGAGACGCTGACTACCCAGCGGCGGTCCGCGGCATCGCGGGAGACAAGGCTGACTTCGCCACCGCCAAGGGTGCGGTTGAGATGGTCGAAGTCACGGCGGAGTGAGGGATCGAGACAGCGCCACTCCATCTTTTCGCGTAGAACACCGGCCGCGGCAAGACGGCCTGTGGTCGTGGTGACCACCTCCGTGACATCGTAGGTCGGATCTTCGACCAGGACTTTCGCCGCGCCCGAAGCAAGGTTCACTTCGACCAGACGGGCCGTATTCGCGCCCACGCTCGACAGCAGCCAGAGCGCTTTCCCATCCGGCGTAAAGCCCGCGATCTTGGCGAGAATTTCCTCGGGAGTAAACCGCTGGAGCATACGCCACGGAGCCTTGGCGTTGTCGCGAACCATGATCTCCTGGGTTCCATCGCGCCTGTATGCGATGGCTGCGCGTACCTGAAAGCCGGCATCGACGGCCCAGTTGACGAAATCGCCAGGATTCTCCGTGTCGAGTTCGAGTGAGGCGGTTTGGAGATCGAGGCGGTAGATTTCAAAATGCCGACGCCGGTTCATCATGAGCAGCACTTGGGCGCGGCGCGAATCAAGGGCAAGGAATTCGGCGCGAACGCCCGGATGGGGCGTGAGGTTGCGGGTCTGCCGGGTCTCAAGGCTTGTTTCGAAGAGATGAAAGTTCTCGTCGCCCTGCTGGTCTTGAAAGTAGAGAATGCTGCCGCCGGAGGGATGCCAGAAGTAGTTGATGATGCTGCGCTGCGCATCGTTCGTCACCATTCGGGGCGGACCGGCGGGCAGCACCCGGACCCAGACGTTACGAACGCCCTGATTGCCGGCGGCGAGCCAGGCGATGCTCTGGCCGTCGGGTGAAAGCTTCGGCGAGGTGTGTTGAGGGTTGGCGAAGAAGACTTCGAGTGGCGGAAGAGCCGCCAGCAAGAGCGCCAGTGCGAACATCAGTAGGGGCTCAGAGCGTGGCGTGTGAGCTCGGGCGCCTTGCGGCCAAGCAGCTTCTCCACTTCCTTGCGCAACGGGCCCACCGACCGTGCGTAGATCATCTTATAGGCCTGGCAGAAGTAATCCAGGTCCTCAAAGCGGCCATGGGGACCATGCCGGAACTTCGGGCAGCCGCCGTGGCAGATGGACTGATAGTCGCAGACGACGCAATCGGGATGAGCCAGTGTCTTGGTGCGGGCGAAGTTGTAGCGGCGGGTGCGACGCGCAATTTCGGCCCAGGAGTCGAGCGTGATGTTGCCCAGCTTCCAGCCGCTCTCGACGAAGAAGTCGCAGGGGTAGATGTCGCCGTTGTACTCGACCACCACGTAGGAATCGCAGGTTTCGTGCATCGTGCACGAGCCCGGTTTCATGCCGGCCAGCGCTTCGGCGATGTTGTCGAAAAAGCGGATGCGCATCTTCCGGCGGTCCGGCCACCACAAGTCGAACATCTCCACCAGAAACTTGCCGTACTGCTCGGCCGTTATTGTAAAGGGCATGCGCGAGCCGTCGGGGTTGAATTCTGCCAGCGGAATAAATTGAACGTTGTCAACGCCCAGCGACTTGTAGAACCGGTAGAGTTCTTTCGGCTTGTCGACATTGGCCTGCGAGAGCACGCAGAGGATATTGAAATCGACTTTGCGCTTCTGAAGAGTCTCGATCGCGCGCATCACCTGCTTCCAGGTGCCGTGACCCGCCTTGTTGAAACGGTAGAGGTCGTTGATCTCTTCCGGCCCGTCGAGCGAGACGCCGAGCAGCCAGTTGTATTCGCGGAAGAGTTGCGCCCAGTTGTCGTCGATCAGGACG
>JAEUQD010000385.1 GCA_016789925.1 Bryobacterales bacterium
AAAGTCGCGAGAGAGGAAATAGTAATCGACCGGGAAGAAGCCGGCATAGGCCAGCGCCATCCCGGTGGTCACGCCGTCGGGCAACCGAAAACGGACCACGCCGGTGACGATCAGCAGCCGCAGCACGATGGCCGTCGCCGAGAAGATCAGCGACGGAGTGTCAACGCCGCCGGAGGTGACCAGCGCTGCCCATGCACTGGCGAGCATGCCAAGCAGGGCCCACTCGAACAACTGAGCGGGGGACAGTCGGGTCACATTTCTATTATGAGATGGCACGCGGTATAAGTTGATGGGATCGATTGATGACTCAAAACGTGCGGGTAGTGCTGGGTTTAGGGGTTGGGCTTGCGGGCGGCTGGATCGTAGGCGAACGCGCAGGGTGGTTGAGCACTACGGCCGAAATCGTCGGCACGCTGTGGGTGAACGCCATCCGGATGACGGCTCTGCCGCTGGTCGTGGCATTGCTTGTGGCGGGTGTGGGTTCGGTCGGCGAGCCGCGGACTATCGGCCGGCTGGGAGTCCGGGCACTGGCCCTGTTCGTCGTGATGCTCGCTTGCGCGGGAACCTTCGCCGGTATCGTCAGTCCCCTGGCCTTGCGTTGGCTGTCGGTGGATGGGGCAACGGCGGCGGCGTGGAGTTCCGGTGCTCCCCCCAAGGCCGCCGCGCTTTCTCTGACACAGTTCCTCATGCAGGTGATTCCCGTGAATCCGTTTCAGGCGGCGGCGGAAGGTACCGTGCTGGCGCTTGTCGTGTTTTCGGTGGCCTTCGCCCTAGCCTTGTTGTTCATTGAAGAACAGCGGCGGGCGGCCGTGCTGGGCGTTGCGCAAGCCGTGGCAGACGCGATGCTCGTGCTGTTGGGCTGGGTCTTGTGGGCCGCCTGGGCAGGAATCGCCGCGCTGGCATTCACGCTCACCTCGCGCGTGGGCGCGGGCGCCGTCGGCGCACTGGGCTTCTATGTTGTGCTCCTTTCGGGAATCATCTGTTTCGTGATGGCGATCATGTATCCGTTGGTCGCAATCGCCGGCGGCCGGCGGATGGGAACGATCGCGCGTGCGTTCCTGCCGGCGCAAGCCGTGGCGGCGAGTTCGCGCTCCTCCCTGGCGGCGCTACCCCTCATGGTCGAGGCTGCCGAGGACAAGTTGAAACTGCCGCGGGCGGTCGTCGGATTTGTCCTACCCCTGGCGGTGTCGACTTTTCGAATCAGCGCGAGTATGTCGCTGGTCGTCGCAGCACTGTTCGCCGCGAAAGTAACCGGACTGAACTGGTCCTTCGTCGAAGTCGCCACCGTTGTCGTCATGGCGGCGCTGCTGAGTTTCAGCGTCCCAGGCATTCCCAACGCGAGCTTCGTGATGATGATCCCGCTATTTCAGGCGGTCGGCCTGCCTCTGGAACCGGTGGGGTTGCTATTGGCGGTGGACATGATCCCGGACATCTTCAAGACAACTTTGAATGTCACCGGGCAACTGGGAGCAGCGGTAATCCTGAGCCGTGGCGACGGTTGATCGGATTCGTGAAGCCAGGTTATCTAGAAAAGGGATAGTATAGAAGAACAGCGGGTGTGCGCGGTGACGCCCGGAAATACTCGCATGACGACAGCGCTTCGGAGACTCGCGTTCGTCTCGCTACTTGCGGTAGCGGGTTCCTACGCGGTGGTTCACCTGCGCGGCCCCAATGGAATCCCCGCCCTGTTTGAACGGCGGGAAAAGATTCGGGCGCTCGAGGAAGAAAACAGGAAGCTACGGGAGGCCAATGGGTGGCAGCGGCAGCGAAACAGGGATTTGCTGCAAGACGAGGATTTGCTGCGTCGGGAGATTCAGAAGCGGCAGGGCAAAGTGCCGGAAGGGGCGGTGGAGTTCCGCGTCGGCGAAACCCCACCCGAACGCTAGCGTCAAGGAATCACCGGCAGCACGATGTGCGAGGGACGTGGCGCATCGTGGTAAATGGTTTGGTTCGCGACCACGATGTCGGCGTTTATTCCGAACGGCGCTCCTGTATTCGGGTTCCGGTCGAACTGCGGGAAGTTGCTGCTGGTAACGTTCACGCGGATGCGATGACCTGGTAGGAACACGTTGCTCGTGCCCGGCATCGCGATCGTAAGTTCGTAGATTTTCCCGCGTTCGAGCAGTTTGGGCTTGCTGAGGCTATCGCGATAGCGTGCGCGGAGGATGCCGTCGGCGACATTGAAGGACCTGCCGTCCGGATAGACATCAATCAGCTTGGCGGTGAAGTCCGTATCGACTGCGTCGGAGGATGCGTGGAGGACGACACGTAACGGACCGGTGACTTCGATTTCGCGGTCGAGCACCTCGGAGGTGTAGACGAGGATATCGTTGCGAGACTCAATGGGGCGCTGGTCGCGGGGACCCGCGGGCGTCGGGACGCCGCAGCAATCGTTACCGCCGAGGCTCGGGACAGGATTCTCGGGGTCGTAGCGATACTGATCGGGTTTCGAGGAAGCCGGCGGCGGATCCCACGACAGGCGGCCGTCGCCGCGACTGGTGTTGGCGGGGCCGCCGCTGTGGAAGTAGAGCTTGCGGTAGTCCGTGCGCTTGAGCGGATACTCGTTTTCGTAGCGCCACTGGTTGCGGCCCATGACGAAGATCTTGACGGGCGGTTCGCGGTCCACGCCATTATCCACTCCTTTGAGCCAATGGTCGAACCAGCGCAGTTCGACCGCGTGCGTGTCGATGTGGGCGTGCTCGCCGAAGTCGAGGTCGCCGAACTTGCGGGAAGACCCGTGTCCCCAGGGCCCGACAATGATCTGGCTCTTCTCGCGGGCAGTAGCGGTTTTGCCTTGGCGGCTGATTCCGGTGTAGCCGTCGAGCGTGCCTTTGAGCATCATGTCGAACCAGCCGCCGAAGGTGTGTACGGGTCCGGCGATCTGTTCGAGCTTGGCCGAGACGTCCAGCGCCTGCCAGTATTCGTCGAAGTCGGGATGGCGGATCCAGTCGGAGTAGAACTGCGGATTCTGGCCCAGCAGCTTCGGCATATCGATCAGCGGGAGGTGCCAGATGACCTTCTCGTACGCCAAGCCGTCGGGACCACCGGCCATCGTATGCGGACCCGTGTTCTGCATGATGCGCGATGCCTGCCGCACGGCGCCCCAACCGAAGCTGGGCGCGAGTTTCCAGGCTCCACCCCAGGTGATGCGGTCCTTGTAAAGGTTCACAGCCGCGAGCGCGGGGAAGATGGTGACCAGATGCGGCGGCGCGGTGGAGGCGGCCCACCACTGTACGTGGCCCAGATACGATCCACCCTGCATGCCCACCTTGCCGTTCGACCAAGGCTGTTTCGCCGCCCACTCGATGGTGTCGTAGCCGTCGTTGGCTTCGTGGCGGTACGGTTCCCACT